>QKDV01000024.1 GCA_003251955.1 Methanospirillum hungatei | reverse complement strand
CAACAGTCCTTTATTCCGTATTCTCCCTCTAGAACGCAGGAACAAGGAATACATATTCTTGCATCTGAAAGGATTAGTCTGACCAGTTCTGATATGTGCCATGCCGGACCGAATTCAGTAGCTCCTTTTCCTTTGATAATCTCCATGCTCGATCCTCTGAGCCCTTTGAGTATCTCATCGCGAGTTGAATCCGGTACGGACGTTTCCAATCTACTGAAGATAGGAATCTGGTGTTCCCCGTGTTCTCCAAGAACGGTGCCTGGCCCATGTATCCCCTGCAGGCTGAGCGCTAAAGAAAACCTGGCCGTATCGAGCTGACCACCGAAACCAATAATCCGGTTTTTTGGAATATCAGTTTTGGTATAAAGATGCCAGGTTATGATATCCATCGGATTTGTAACTACGATAAGAATTCCAGCAAATCCTTCCAGATACCGGGCGCAACCATCCACAACAGGCAGGTTTGTATGCAGAAGGTCTGCCCGTGTCTTTACTGTTGGGTTTCGCGGCAGTCCTGCTGTGCAGATGACAATTTCGCAGTTACGCATGTCCTCTGGATCTGTGGATATCTCAATCTCCTTTCCTGTATGAAGAATGTCAAGCCTCTGTGCCTCCAGGAGGTCAAGATTCCTGTCATATAACACCAGTCGGCTGACCAGGCCACGGGCGTTGAGAAGGTTTGCCACCCCTCCTCCGATCGTTCCTGCTCCGAATATGGCGAGGCTTGTCATGCCATACTCATACGTATGGCGAATACATAATTACCATCATATCGATCTCTCTGATGATGATTCGACTTCAAAGCGGTCCGGTTGAGGTTGGGGGGGTTACCCTGCGTAACCATCTCATCCTAGCCGCTGGTGTGCTTGGTACCTGTGGTTCATCACTTGCGCGTATGCTTCGTGAGGGAGCAGGGGCAGTGGTTTCCAAGTCCATCGGTCCTGAACCACGTTCAGGCCATTCAGGCCCATGCCTTGTGGTTCTTGAGGACGGTGTTCTTAATGCAATGGGTCTTCCTAACCCGTCACGCGAGTTTATGGGGGAGCTGGAACCCTTGAAGGACGAGCCTGTTATTGTAAGTATATTCGGAGGTAATCCGGATGAGTTCGGTGAAGTTGCGTCATGGTTTGCTGACTCTGCGGCTGCATTTGAACTAAATGTCAGTTGTCCCCATGCATCGGGTTATGGTGCACAGATTGGAACCAACCCTGAATTGGTGAAGGCGTGCACTTCTGCAGTAGCCAGGTTTCACAAACCAGTCTGGGTTAAACTCACTCCTAATGTAACAGATATAACCGTAATCGGGGCAGCTGCAGAAGATGGTGGTGCTGATGCGATTGTTGCGGTTAACACAGTCAAAGCTATGAGGATATCTACCGAAGTAAGACGCCCGGTTCTTGGTAACCGGTTTGGCGGACTTTCTGGGAGAGCCATATTTCCTATCGCAGTACGATGCGTGTATGAGTTATACGAGTCCTGCAATATTCCTGTTATTGGATGTGGTGGTATATCATCTGCAGAAAATGTGATAGAGATGATGATGGCTGGTGCATCTGCGGTGGAGATAGGTTCTGCTCTTCGGGGAAACCCTGGTCTGTTCAGAGAAATTTCTACAGATTTGTATCGTGAAGATGGTATTTCATCAGATGAAATCGTGGGGTGTGCTCATGAGTGATAATCTTCCCCTCATGGTGTCGGTTAACAGGATTGTTCAGGAGACAGAATCGGTTAAAACAATCTTTTTCAATAAAAATATTAAGGCAAAGCCTGGTCAATTCGTTATGGTATGGATTCCCGGGGTTGACGAGATTCCTATGGCACTGTCCGCTCCTGATGCTATTACTGTTCAGGAGATCGGTGATGCGACACGGGCACTTGGTAATATAAATCCGGGTGATCTGATAGGTATACGAGGGCCATTTGGGAATGGGTTTTCACCAAATGGTCATATCCTGGCTGTAGCCGGGGGGGTTGGAGTTGCTCCACTCCTACCTCTGGCTAAACAATTTCAAGGGATTACTTTTCTGCTTGGAGCGAGATCTGTTTCAGATCTTCTCTATACCAGTATTCTGTCCAATTGCACTGACCTTTTGATCGCAACGGATGACGGGTCTGCAGGATTTCATGGCTATGTGGCTGGCCTTTTGCGAGATATGGACCTCTCTTTGTATGATTCGGTCTGTGTCTGTGGTCCGGAACTTATGATGAAATCCGTTCTTGATGTACTTGATACAAAAGGGATCTCACAAAGAGGACAGTTCAGTCTTCATCGGTATATGAAATGCGGTGTGGGATTGTGTGGATCATGTTGTATGGATCCTGACGGATTGTGTGTGTGTAGAGATGGTCCGGTATTTCAGGGTGATATTCTGCTTAAGAGTGAACTAGGAAAGTATCATCGTGATTCTAGTGGGAGGAGATGCTAAATATTCTGAACTGTTAGAATGCGTGCATCGTGTAATTTTTTTTATTCTATTTTATGATCGATTATCGGGTTTAACCAAACTGTTTAAATATTAATTCTTTCCCAATAAACAACCAGTTCCTTAGTTATTTCCATAGTCTCGAATGAGAAACCTTATACGCTCCTTGGTATAACAAGAGTACGTAATCCATGTTGTAGGATATGGCAGAATCTGCACTACGCT
>QKDV01000285.1 GCA_003251955.1 Methanospirillum hungatei | reverse complement strand
GGCAGTTTTGAAGGAAATCAAACTTGTCAGAGGGATTGGTCCAAAAGGGGCAGACTCTCTCAGGAGACGAGGCTGCCAGACAATCTTAGACCTCCATCACCACCGAAGGCACCAGAAAGGTGTAACACATGTTTTGGAGGCACTAGAATCAGGCCCTGCTGGATCTTTGCACCTGATCAGATCGCGGCTTGGTCCATCCCACCCATTAGGTCTGATCGCATCAGAAGGGTTTATACCTGAAAAGATCAGGTTCCTGGATCTTGAGACACTTGGCATCTTTGGCAGGCCAGTCATTCTGTTTGGGATCGGATGTCCTGGACCCAAGGGGCTGATCATCCACCAGTTTGTGCTGAGGGATATTACTGAGGAGCCAGCTGCACTGACTGCTGTCAGAGAACTTCTTGAAGGGGCTGAAGCATTCGTTAGTTATAACGGGAGAAGTTTTGATCTTCCATACCTGAATGAACGATTTGCATACTACGGATTCGATCCCCTTCCTGATCTTCCCCATATCGATCTGCTCCATTACTCACGAAGAATGTGGAGAGATCAGATCCCGGACTGCAGACTTTCCACGATTGAACGCAAATTCCTGGGTGTAGAGCGAGAACATGATCTTCCCGGGATGCTGGTGCCTGAATGGTACCTGAAGTACCGTGATACCGGGAACTGCGGCCCACTGGTTCCGATCGTCAGGCATAATGAACAGGACATAGCAAGCCTTCCTCTTCTTCTTAACCTGCTCAGGAGAGTCGCACGTGAGTGTTGCTGACTTTCTTGAGCTCATCGGTGAAAATTCGCGATTCTCACGCTACATCGCAGACATCAGGATAATTCAAGGGCATGACGCGGAATATAGAGATGTTAGTGATCCACTCCCGGAGCAGATACAGGAGTATCTTAAGAGAATCGGAATCAGACTCTATGTACACCAGGCAAAAGCCATTGATGCAGTCGGTTCAGGACAGGATACCATCCTCTGCACACCTACAGCATCAGGAAAGACCCTCTCATTCCTGCTTCCCTTCTGCCGTATGAGAATGCAGGATCCTACCGCAACTGCACTTGCCATCTACCCGGCTAAAGCTCTTACAAGGGATCAACTTGCGAGTGCAAAGGCAATAAACGAAGCCACCGGAATACCACTCAATCCTGCTATCTACGATGGGGACACACCCCGCCATGACAGACCTGCCATACGAAGCAAAGCCGGCCTCGTGCTTACCAATCCACACGAGATCCATCATATTCTCCCCTGGCATCATCAGTGGTCAGTCTTCTTCTCACATCTGAAGTACATCATCATTGATGAGACCCATCAGTATCGCGGAATATTTGGCAGCCATATGGCACTCCTGATCAGAAGACTGCTCAGGATATGTGCACACTACGGCTCGCACCCGACATTCTTTCTTTCCTCTGCAACCCTCGCAAATCCTCAGGAGTTTGCAAAGGAACTGACCGGACGTGATTTTACTGTCATCAATGAATCAGGGGCGCCAGCAGGAGTCAGGTACTTCATACTCTATAATCCGTACATCGGAGGGTTTGCAGACCGATCGGTATACACCGAGAGTTCGACACTCCTAGCCGCATTGGTCGAGGCAGAACTTCAGACACTCTGTTTTACCGGTTCAAGAAAGATGACCGAGGTTGTAACCACATGGGCACAAGAACGCCTGAGTGAAGGGAGACCTGACAGAACAGGAAAAATTGCATCTTACCGTGCCGGCTATCTCCCGGAAGAGCGGAGAGACCTTGAGCAAAGACTGAAGAGTGGTGAACTGAAAGGAATTGTATCGACAAATGCCCTTGAACTTGGTATAGACATCGGATCTCTGGATGCAGTTGTAATGACCGGATATCCCGGAACCATGATGTCCACCTGGCAGCAGACCGGAAGGGCAGGAAGGGGTGCATCTCCTTCACTAGCAATTCTTGTCAGCTTTCAGAATCCGTTAGATCAGTTCTTCATGGATCACCCGGACGAGTTCTTCGGCTCACCACACGAGCATGCGATCATCACCACAAACAATCCCTATATTCTTTCAGGGCAGCTTCTCTGTGCTGCCGCTGAGCTCCCACTGAGTAAGACTGATGACCTGCACTGGTTTGGAAGCGGGATGGGAGAACATATTGATGCACTTACCGGAGCAGGTCTGCTGACAAAAACAAACCGTGGATTTGTGTATTCCGGGAGAAAACGTGCAGTAGAACTGGTTTCTCTGTCAGGTACTGGTGAAACATGGACAATAGAAGAGAAAGGTAAAGTTCTTGAAACGGTTGATCTCGGACAGGCCTGCAGGGAGGCACACCCGGGTGCTGTCATCATTCATCAGGGGGAAAAGTACCTCGTCAGCAGATGGGATCATGAACACCACAGAATCCTTGCCGATATTGCAGATGTGGAGTATTATACACGGCCAAATCAACAGACAACAGTCACCATCAAAAATGAGTCACTCACGAAATCAGTCCCGGGCGCAATACTACATCTCGGAGAGGTAGAGGTATCAGAAACATACAGCGGGTATCGCAAGATCATCAGACAGACAACAATCGGATCTGAACCACTTACGCTGCCACCGATAACATTCCAGACCACGGCACTCTGGATAGTATTCGATGCTGATACCATTGCAAAAATCAGC
>QKDV01000236.1 GCA_003251955.1 Methanospirillum hungatei | reverse complement strand
CTGATTGAAAATGCTACCCGCCATGGAGAGAGTATAACCACAATAAAAGTTTTCACACAGACAGAGGGAGACTCACTCCTCATCATTTTCGAGGATGACGGGGCGGGGATTGCGGAATGGGAGAAGAACATGATCTTCGAACATGGTTATGGAAAACATACAGGGATTGGACTCTTCCTTGCACGTGAGATCCTTGCGATCACAGGCCTTTCTATCAGGGAAACCGGGACAAAAGGGAGAGGGGCAAGGTTTGAGATTATCGTCCCAGTAGAAAAGTTCCGAGTCGCCTGATGACTTGGATGGCATTTGGATTCAACGGTATATTCAATCACAAAGTGCTCATACTCATCGGTGCGCCATTCCTGACATCTTCCACTTCAGATTCAGGAGTATAGATCCAGAAAATGAGTGTGTTTGACACCGGGTTTATGTTGTTGGGATGTTCCATCAATGTGGATAGTCTCCTTACCGTCAGAACTGAGTTACTCATGTTCCTCTCTGATCAGGGTATTCAATCTTAATCTCAACGATAACCCACTTGCGTGAGGATGCATCATGGATAATCCTGTAGAAGAACCGGTTATCAGAGACCGGGGTTGTAAGGCTCTTTTGAGGGTCACATTCGCCTGCTTTTGTTGTCCAGAATCCATCTATTGCTATCTGCATGAAATTCCTCCATAAGGATTTGAGAGAAAGGAGCTGATACAGTGAATACGGGAATATACCGGGATTGCACCACATGTTGTAGGAAGCAAATGTTTAGTATCCGGTCATTCATCTATGATGAGAATTGTGTTCAATCGAGACTGAACACTAAACGGACGTGATCACAGCCAGAACTGCCGAAGATACAACAAACATGAATCCATCAAAATCAGAGAGCAAAACAGGGAGATACTCACACCCGGATCTGATACTCCTACTAGGTATGGTAATTACCGGGTTCATTATCGCTGCAATCGTAATGCAGGTCATGCCCTCATCCGGGCCGATGGATGCCATCATTGGATACAGCCCGGTAAATCTTACTCAGGAAGAGAAGGAGTGGATCGCAGATCACCCGGAAATATCGGTATGCCCAGACCAGAACTACCCGCCGTTTGAACAGATCACAAAGTCCGAGGAGTACCAGGGAATATCAGCAGATCTTCTCCGTGAGATCGCAAAAAATACCGGTCTTCGGATCAGAGTCGCACATGAAAAGGACTGGGAATCCTGCATTTCAAAGATCAAAAACGAGAGTGTGGATGTTCTTGGAGCAGTGTATGTCTCCAGTCTCAGGAATGACTACCTGACCTATTCTGAACCCTATTACCATTCAATCCTTCCAATCATAACCAGATCAAATACTTCGACAGACATGACCCTTGATCAATTTGAAGGTAAAAAGGTCGCTTCAGTCGGTGAATATACAACAACCCTGCTCCTGAAAGAGAAATATCCGGATATCATTATTGTTCCAGTACCTGATGTTAAATCAGGACTTATGGCAGTATCACTTGGAACTGCAGATGCGTATTTTGGTGATTTTGCCGTTTCCACTTATTATGTCGATTCGGAGGGGATAACCAACCTCCATGTGGCAGGTTCGTACAAACCACAGGACCCTGATGAGTTCTCATATGCCTTTGGAATAAGGAAGAGTGAGCCAGAACTTGTCGGTATCATAAACAAGGGGCTCAAAGCAATACCTCCTGAAAAACGTGAAGAAATATTCAGGCGGTGGATATCTCCCTCACTCACTAAAACACAGATAGATCCAGCCCTGATCCTGTTCACCATCGGGATACTAGCTGCCCTCTTGCTGGTAACCGGTGGAGTGATACTCTGGAACCGAACCCTGACCCTGGTTGTCAGTGAGAAGACCTGTGACCTTGAGCGTGAACTCTTCGAACATAAAAAGACCGCGGACACCCTGCTCATCACACGGTTTACCGTTGATCACAGCCACGCTATGTTCCTCTGGATAGATAACCAAAAGATCATCCGTGACTTCAACGATACCTTCTGTCAGGAGACTGGGTATTCAAGGGAAGAGATAAAGGATCTCTACTTTCCTCTCCTAGACCTGGGACTTACTGAAGCCATTATAAACGACTTGTTCACCCGTGTAAGAGATGAAGGGCGGATCAGGGTCGAATCTGAAATAATGACCAAATCCGAAGCATGGATGCCGGTCGAGATTGTGCTCTGGTACTTCACCTTCGAAGGGAACGAATGGTTCTGCGCAGAGATGGAGAACATCACCGAGCGGAACCGGTTTGAACAAGAGAGGGAGACTGCAATTACACAGATCCAGCGTAATCTTGCTGAACTCTCACTCTTAAATGACGGGATCAGAAACCCACTCACAGTCATCCTCAGTGCTACTGAAATGGGCAATAATTCCCGTGCACCGGTCATTGAGGAGCAGGTCAGAAAGATAGATGCAATGATAAATCAACTCGATCAGCGTTGGAACGAATCAGAGAAGATCTTCAGTTTCCTGAAGAAACATTATGGAGTCTCGATAAACAAACCAGAAGAGAGTGAGACAAATCAACAGGAAGAATCAGAATTTCGGAGAGAATCGTGAGGTTCGGAGAATATCGTGCCCACAACCCCTTCATACGGTCTGAAAACCGAGATCCTGAGATCACGGTGAATGGCAGGG
>QKDV01000216.1 GCA_003251955.1 Methanospirillum hungatei | reverse complement strand
AACGCCCTCTCCCATCTAGACGAACTGCTGGACAAGTATCGAAGTGTCGACAGGGTGCTTGCAACCATCGAGCCTGGTGAGCATACCTTTGATCACACCCTCTATGACCGGCTGATTGCCCATCCTGTTGTTCAGACGAGCCGGTTAGAAGAGCTTCCCCTGCCCCGCCAGTTTGTAGATCTTGCTAATGTAGAGTCCCTGATGCCGGTCCAGCAGATAGCGGTGGAAGCAGGTCTTTTGTATGGTAAAGATCTGCTTGTGGTAGCAGCTACCGCTAGCGGAAAAACGTTCATCGGTGAGATGGCAGGATTCAAAAATTTCCTTGAGAAGAGGGGCCGTATGATCTTCCTTGTCCCGCTGGTAGCCCTGGCGTTTCAAAAGTATGACCGGTTTGCAAAAAAGTACGGGAAGATTGCTGACATCTCGATCATCACCGGGACCAGCCGTATCCAGATAAGTGATAACCGGCGGCATGGGAACCGTGATCGAAGAGCCTCTATTATAATTGCAACCTATGAGGGAGTCGACCACCTGCTTCGCTGTGGGACAAAACTGCATGACATCGGGACCGTGGTCATCGATGAGGTTCAGATGCTTGAAGACAAGGAACGGGGTCACAGACTGGACGGGTTGATTGCACGGATGAAGTTTAACTCGCCCAAGGCGCAGTTTCTGTATCTGAGTGCAACAATTGGACATCCTAAGTTACTTGCGAAGAAGTTATCCTGTGAACTGGTTCGGTATGATGAGCGCCCGGTAACCCTTGAGAGATATCTTGTCTTTCTTGAACGTCAGCAGAAGATACCGACAGAGAAAAAACTTGTTCAGGATGAGTATAATAAGGTCTCATCAAAGGGATTTCATAACCAGACAATCATCTTTACCAATTCCCGTGCACGGTGTCATGTCATATCAGACAAGTTAGGTGAAGGAGTGGCCCCGTACCATGCTGGTCTGACCCAGGAGGAACGGCGGCATGTTGAGATGCAGTTTGAGAAAGGGGAGATACGAGCAGTAGTTACGACCGCCGCTCTAGCAGCAGGAGTTGATTTCCCAGCTTCTCAAGTGATATTTGACTCCCTTGCAATGGGTATCGAATGGCTGACAGTTCAGGAATTTCAACAGATGTCAGGCCGGGCAGGAAGACCTGACTTTCACGATCTTGGAAAAGTTGTGATCCTTGCAGAACCGGGAGGATCGTATTCCCGGAGTTCACGGATGACTGAAGAAGAGGTTGCTATGGGCCTCTTGAAAGGTGAAATGGGTGAGGTTGCACCGGTGTACACCCTTGAGCAGAGTTCTGAGATCTACGTGGCAAATGCTGTGGTAGCAGACGGAGACCGGAATATTATGCAGAAGATCGAAGGGAGTCTGGTTGGTGAACCTGAACCGGTTGAAGAACTTCTACTGCAGAGAAACCTTATCTCCCGTGAAGGGGGGGCCATCCGTCTTACTCCCCTGTCACGCCTGATGGCTGAACATTTTATTGGTGTAGATCGGCTCACGAGGATTATTGATCTTGTAAAGGAGACAAAAGATCCTCTGGAGATTCTTGCCGAACTGGATTGTGCCACGGATGAAGAGGCAGCTTTATTACAGCGGCAGAAAAATCGTCGCGAAGCAATTCAAAATAGCCCACTGGAAAAAAGAAAAAAGAGACCTGGAAAGAGACGCCGTTAATCCTTTTTTTCGGTCTGGTCTTGGAAAATCTCTCTTTTGTTAAATGAATTAGTATTTTTTTCTCACGGTTATCGAGGATTCCCTCTCATCAATATTTAAAGAAAGTGTAGGCCATCCTCTGACACCCTGCGTTTTTGATTGTTCTTTCACCCATTCTTCTTGAATAGTCTTCTGATGATAGTTGACGATCACCACGACAAGATACCTTTAAATATGGTGGAAGACAACTTCTTACTAACCCGGGCGGAGTCGATCCGTTCAGGTATGATTGGACTCCGATTCGCAGATTTTTCAGGTGCAGAATTGTGCCGACAAAATCTTTATGTATGTAGCGGTCGGAGAGTCAGCATTATCGGTGATCAAACAGGTGAATTGTTAACATGGACATTGATACTGGAGCAACAGCATGGGTATTAGCCTCTACTGCCCTGGTCATGATCATGACCCCGGGTGTCGGGCTCTTCTATGGCGGTTTGGTACGAAAGAAAAACCTTATCAATATGATCGCTCTTTCTCTCGTAGCATTCGCTGTAGTCAGCCTTCAGTGGGTATTATTCGGGTATTCACTCGCGTTCGGACCTGATGTAGGGGGATTTATCGGCTCGCTGGCAAACCTTGGCCTGGCCGGAGTTGGTCAGGATGGTGCAGTGATTGCCGGAACAGAACTGCCAATTCCTGGCCTTCTCTACATGGTTTTCCAGCTGGTCTTTGCCACGATCACGATGGCAATCATCACATCTGGATTGGCCGAGCGTGTAAAGTGGTCAGGATTTCTCGTCTTTGCAATCCTGTGGACAACCATCGTCTATGATCCACTCGCCCACTGGGTATGGGGTGGTGGATGGTCAGCCCAACTTGGTGCACTGGACTTTGCAGGAGGCACTGTTGTGCACATCAGTTCAGGATTTGGTGCACTTGCAGTCGCACTTGTCATCGGCAGACGTGTAGGCTTTGGTGAACACTCAATGGAGCCGAATAATATT
>QKDV01000051.1 GCA_003251955.1 Methanospirillum hungatei | reverse complement strand
TTCATTATGAGCTTCATTCAGCCGCAACTCTCATACTAAGTACTTTTTATCTCATTTTAGGATGCACCCTACTAATAAGATGAAGGTCAGTGAGATCATCAGTTCCCATGTTCTGGTCATCGGGAGCGGTGGCGCCGGTGTCCGGGCTGCTATCGAGGCATCAGCATACGGCGAGTGTGTGCTGGTCTCAAAGACCATTGCAGGAAAAGGCGGGTGTACCATCATGGCAGAGGGGGGCTATAATGCAGTCCTGAACTGTAATGACAAGACTGATGATCACTTCGCTGACACAATGAAAGGAGGAGCGTTCCTCAATAACCCCGAACTTGTCAGAACCCTTGTAACCGAGTCACCAGACCGGATTCGGGATCTCATTTCATGGGGAGCAGTCTTTGATGTCACGGGAGAGTGCTCCATAGCGCAACGTCCCTTTGGGGGACAATGTTTCCCACGAACCTGCTTTGCAGGTGACCGGACAGGTCATGAGATGATGATCACCCTGATGGATCGCCTTGCCGCAACAAAGGTAAGGATCTGCCACGAAGTGACGATCATCTCACTGATTTGTGAGAACGGGCGGGTGATCGGTGCGGCCGGGCTTAACAGAAACGGGAAACTCATGGCATTTCTTGCAGATGCTGTGGTTATGGCAACCGGTGGAGGAACCCGGGTATATGATATCTCCACCAACTCAACAAGCGGAACTGGTGATGGGTATGCGATGGGATACCGTGCAGGTGCACAGCTCATTGACATGGAACAGGTCCAATTCCATCCAACCGGTGCGGTATATCCCTGGGATGCACGGGGTCGCCTAGTGACAGAGGCGGTCAGGGGAGAGGGTGGCGTTCTCAAGAATGCACTTGGTGAGCGGTTTATGACTAATTATGATCCCCAGCGGATGGAACTCTCAACCCGTGATGTGGTTGCACGGGCTGCAGCCACCGAGATCCGTGAGGGGCGCGGAACACCACATGGCGGTGTCTGGCTTGATATCTCACACCGTTCTCCTGAAGATATCGAGACGAGGCTCCCGACAATGCTTGAACAATTCCTCATGTTCGGTGTTGATATTCGGAAAGAGCCGATGGAAGTCGCGCCAACTGCACATCATATCATGGGGGGCCTGTATATCGACGCAGAATGCAGAACGTCGGTTCCGGGTCTGTTCGCATGTGGTGAAGTCGCTGGGGGAGTTCATGGTGCAAACCGGCTCGGGGGTAACGCCTTGGCAGAGACACAGGTCTTTGGTCGAAGAGCCGGTGAATCTGCAGGTAAAGAACAGCTCCACGAGAGGCATTTGAGTGACCCTAATATCCAGCAGGTTATCACAACCCTCTTAGAATTTTCTCAAGGCGACACTCTATCTCACGAGGTACGGTCACGACTCCAGGAGACGATGTGGAACGGGGCCGGAATATTCAGAAACAAGGATGCACTTGAGCATACCTTGAAAGAGATAGACTCGCTGGACCGTGTCAGGATGAAGGCCACGGTTCCAGGTGAGTATGCTGAATGCTCTATCGTGAAGAATATGCTGACAACAGCCCGCCTGATTGTGATTTCTGCCCTGACGAGAGAGGAGTCACGTGGTGCTCATGTCAGGACTGACATAGCACAGGACTGGGATAATACATCATCACCATTTAGTCACACTCATATCAGCCAGCAGGGTGTCTCAATAGAGAGGAGGGAGTCAGCATGATCCAACTGAATGTCAGAATTTCACGGTTTGATCCTGCACATGATCAGAACCCTCACATAGAAAAGTACACCGTGGATGTGAATGAGGGAGCACGCATCCTCAATGTTTTACAGGCAGTACAGGTCCAGGATCCAACGCTTTCATTCAGATCAAGTTGTCGTGCAGGCCAGTGCGGGAGTTGTGCAGTCAGAGTCAATGGTGAACCTGCGCTTGCATGCATGACCGAAGCAACAGACGAGATGCTTATTGAACCCCTGGATCTCTCTGTGATCAAGGATCTGACAGTTGAACTGGTTCAGGGGATTAATAAAATCCCGCGAATCCACCCGTGTGACTGCCATGACATCCCGGACCAGGCACAGATTGCGAAATTAAAACCACTCAGGGACTGTATCGAATGCCTATCATGCGTTTCAGTCTGTCCTGCGATGAAGGTGACAGAGTTCATTGGTCCGACCTCGATGCGTGCACAGATGCGTATCGCTCTCGACCCCCGCGAGACCGGAAACAGGATCAGGGACGCAATCACCCAGGGCCTTTTCACCTGCACCAGCTGCCAGAGATGCAGGATAGTCTGTCCAAAAGAGATCGAGATTCCGGGAAAAGCGATTGAAAAACTCCGTGAGATTGCTAACCGGGAAGGACTTACTCTCCCGAGACATCAGGCAGTCGCAGACCTCGTAAAAAGGACAGGGCGAAGTGTTGAGACATCAGACAAAACATTTCTTGATCAGGTCCCGGACATTATCGAACCCTATGGAGAGGTGAAGGGCGAGGTTGGATTCTTTGTAGGCTGCATGTTCAATGGGAGGCTCCCCGAGCGTGCCCTTGATCTACTGGAGGTTATGAAGCGTATCGGAATCAGGGTCATCATTCCAAAAGAACAGATCTGCTGTGGTTCACCTCTCATCAGAACCGGTCAGACCAGTTTTCTCGATGAGATTAAAAAGAAGAATATC
>QKDV01000176.1 GCA_003251955.1 Methanospirillum hungatei | reverse complement strand
GGAATAGGTCAGATCCGAATTCTGTCTTAATAACCTCCATTCGTTCGATAAACTTCTGTGATGAGGGGTGGTCACTATGCTTGAATATCATCTCCATGATGACAGTTCCAAGTGGTCCGGGAAGTGATCTGACATCCTCTCCTGCAAGAGCCGTTCTAGCACCAAAAATTTTCTCAGCTGCCGGATTAACATCAATGATCTGAATTCCATCAATCACTAGGATGGCATCTGAAGAATAGAAAAAAAGCCCTCTATATCGAGATTCAGACTCCCTGAGTGCATTGATGTTGTTTAAGATCTCACCCACCATCTGGTTAATGGCATCTGAAATTCGGTTTAACTCATGATGGGGTGATGATCTGATCTGATGCTTCATATCACCGGCAGCGATGAGATCGATATCCTCAAGCATATTCCTAAGAGGCCTGGTAAGGTACCGGGAGATCGTGAATGCTGCAATCAATGCCAAAATGAACGTAATTCCCAGAAATCCGATGTACCACAGGGTGATAGCCATCAGTTCTTTATCAAGCCTTTCTGTTGAATAGACCGTCCGTGCTGCAACATTCATCCACTGGGTAGATGGAGCGTCTGTCTGTAGAACAGGCATGAACGTATAGACGATATCCCTATGGTTCTCTTCATCATGCACGACAGATCCATTTCCGCTTCTGATTGTCCTTCCAATCTCATCCAGGGTCTGATTATCTGTATTTGTAAGTTGGATCTGTGAACGGTTGGTTATCAGTGAACTGAAACTATTGTACAAATCAAATGAAACGATATCAGAGTTGAGAGTAAAGAGAATATTTGTGAGATCTGTATAGTATGCCTGGTTTTCTTCAGGTACGTAATGCACAAAGATCCTTCCAACCTCAAGGAGGTACTTGTGATCAGGCGTGCCCTCATATGCAAAGAGGCGCGTTGGAACATTGCTTTCATGCCCTTTTACAGATCTGTCAAGGGTGAACTGATCAGAGTATTGTATCTTGTTGAACTTGGTAAGAAGTTCCGGAGCAAACCTGGAGAAATTCAGTCCAAGATCCTTTGGATCGGTTGTATATGTGATATTACCATTCTCGATAAGGTAAACATGGTATTCATCCCCCAGTTCTGCCTCGATCTGTTCCTTTACCCCCTGATAATCCAGTTTCTTCGGATCCCCCCCGGTTGCGTTGTATTCATCCATGTAGATCTTCATCGCTTCCCGAAGAGGTGGCTCAAAGGTGAGATCATAAAGGTACATCCCCCGGTCAATCCAGAGTATTGACTGCTCAAGGATCTGGTCTATCGTCTTCTCTGATGTGTGAAAGTTCTCCTCTGTCTCTTCTTTTGATGAAAGATACCAGTTTGTCAGAAAAACGATCATTACGATGAGAATAATTACAAGAAGAAATATGCCAAGTCTGGCTGAAAAAGATGAGAAAGACCGTGGATCTGTCTTCATGAACTATAAGTCAATATCCACCTCTATCCAATTGAAGATATGGATCTCTTAGGCTGATACAGAAAAGGAAGTCATTCTTTCTGGTAATTCTTTTCAGCCTGTTCTATTTGGGATTTGATTTTGATTAGGCCCTGGTGGAACTCTTCCAGATATTCATCCATCGAGAGACTCCCCTCCTGGAATGGACAGTCCTCCTCGATAATGACATTGATCAAGTCCCTGGAAGGAAGGATAAGATCGATATCCACTCCTGCCTTTTTAGATCCCTGTATGAGGGCTTCCCTGAAGAGTCCGATGCAGTATCCTACCCTGTATCTGTATGTATCCCGGGTTTTTTCAAGATATCCGGCAACCCGTTCCGTTTCTATCCTGAGAAAATCGTCTTTTATGTTCTGATCCTTTACCTTTCCCAGCATGTAGTGGTAGTGAGCGTAGGGGTACATCAGTTCGAGTTCTGCAGGAAGGATCCCACAGGTTCCGAAGATGACAATATGATACTGCGATGGGTCTAGCACATCTGCAATTATCGATCTGATAAGGCGGTGGCTCGGGCTTGTACTGTAGGGCTTGCGCATCGCACAGGGCATGAAGATGGCTAATTCCCGTGGGCTGACCTCATACTCATCAATGATGTACCTGTATGACTGTTCAAACTCTGGGAGGTAAAATGGTGGATCTTTCAGCATCTTGTCGCGATCAAAACCGGGAGTCTCTGTGTCATGCATGGTAATCTGATGTATTCCAGCATACTGGGCTGTTCAAGGCAATATCCCTTTCATCAGGGAGATGAAAAAAGTGGTTTGTAAATGAACGGTTATTGAACCGTTACATTGAGTGCGTATGTGTCTTCCTCACCGGTTGTTGGTTCCCATGAACGCTTGTACACAGCGTCGAAAGTCTGGTTTCCAACTTCTACTGCCTTAAGGATCCAGGTGTGAACTCCGCCAACTCCAACCATACCTTCCGGTGCTTCGTCTGTGGTATAGGTGCTGTTCACGATCTCAAGTCCTGTAGAGTTCGTGGCATTCCACTCAAAGCCGGTGGTCGGGTTCTCGTTCAGGGAGATAAGGACTGTCTGGCTGACATTCATGGTGAGTTCTGTCGTGTTTACATCTACGGTATAATCAACAGCAGGAATTGTTTCAGCGGTTGCATCTTCTACATTAGCAACCTCAACGTTCTCCTGTTCGACAATATCAGCCGTATCTGCTGAGTTCTCACTTGCATCTCCTGCGGACTGATCTGCAAAGCATCCCGGCACGAAGAGAACTACTGCAACGAGAAGGATAACTGACGTGATTAACTTCTCCATATCTGTATGTTTCAAAATTCAGGTTTTAAGGCTTCTCTATGAAAATTAATTGTTAAATGGGCGTTACATTATGTAATCTCTCGCAAATTGGAACTTATTTTTAATAATGGGCAAGAGGTATGACACTTTGTTGGTGTTACGAAAATAAATTTGGTTGGTACTCTCTCCCCCGCGGCAGGAGAATCCGGGGATGATGGACGAGATCCCCTGACACTGTCTAAAAAGTCTTCTCTTTCTCTATACCCACCATATCACAGGTATCATCGATCTTTGTCTGAGTAGTGATGAAATAACTACTCACCGACTCTGTAGTGACGATTTCTGACGGATTTGTAAGTTTTCCTGCATCTTGAAGTGTATCAACTGCATTGATCGTGGCATTCATTCCCATAACAAAGATTCCCCTCGCCTTCCCGAATTTGTCAGAGAGAGTCATAGACTCGGCAGATTCTTTTGCAGATGAAGCAGCTGATTTGTACTGGTTGAGTTTATCCACGGTCAGACCCTGGTTAGGCTTAATGATGAGTTCTTTCTGATCCTTGAAATCATCTGCAACCTTCTGCACAAGGGTTTTAAAGTCGTCATCCTGGTTTTTTCCGGTGCATCCTGAAAAGAGTATGGCTGTGATGAGTAATACTGTGAGAATTCCACTGCGAAGCATATCTGTCGTATCTGCTTTTTAAACTCTTATGAGTTGTGGAATGATTCTCTCGGTTTCGATCTTAAAAAAATAGTGTTTCTGTCTCTCTGGTTTATTTCCACGATCGTATCGAAGGTATGAACTGTGGCTATAGCCAAAGGTACTGACACAGTTGCACCTTTCCTAATGCTTATTATCATGCCTTATGACTCCAGATAGCAGTACCCTGATCCGCTCCCTTCGCAGAAAGCGGAGTTCATCAGAGGATGAATATGCAAAACCCTTCTTCAAATGGGCAGGAGGGAAGTCCCAACTTCTTCATGAGTTTGATTCCCGGTTTCCGGAGGCACTAAAAACCGGTGTCCTTGACCGGTATGTCGAACCGTTCATAGGTGGTGGTGCGGTCTTCTTCTTTGTGATGCAGATGTTCCCATTTAGAGAGTCGGTTATCTGTGATGCAAACGAGGAACTGGTACTTACCTACCAGGTCATCAGGCAGGATGTTGATGCACTTATCAGCCTTCTCCGTGATTACCAATCCAGATACGATGCTCTCGATGAAACAGGACGCAAAGATCTTTACCTGTCTGTAAGGGCTGCTCTGAATGCAGACCGAAAGGGATTTGACTTCTCATCCTACGGGCCTTCCTGGATAGAGCGGGCTGCAAAACTTCTTTTCCTCAATAAGACCTGCTTTAATGGGCTTTTCAGGGTAAACTCAAGCGGTGAATTCAATGTCCCGTTCGGTAAGTACCGCAATCCCGGGATTGTAATTGAATTCAATCTGCGTCTGGTGTCTGAACTCTTGAAGAGCACGACGATTCTTCATGGTGACTTCTCACGATGCCTTGAGTATGTTGACAATCGCACGTTTGTCTACCTGGACCCTCCATACAGGCCACTAAATAACTCATCCTCATTCACAAGTTATTCCCGCGATGGATTTTCAGATCAGGACCAGGTACGGCTCAAGGAGTTTGTTGACTCAGTAAGCAGTATTGGAGCATCTGTTATGCTTAGTAACTCTGATCCCAGGAATGAGGATCCCACCGACCACTTCTTCGATGATCTCTACCAGCAGTACCGGATCGAACGGGTTATGGCGAAACGGGTTATCAACAGCAATGCGGAGAAACGAGGAGCCATCAGCGAGATCATCGTGATGAATTACTCTGAATAAGACAACCGGTCTGTATGCATTCACACCCAGGCTGATGTAATAGATATGGCCGGAAACTGCGACAAAAGACTCTCTGACCGGTGCAAAACAGATCCCTTTTTTCTGATCAGCGAGAACGATATTCTAAGAACTCAATCACAGGGATCTGAATGAAAGCTGAACAGTGGTTTAACCGTGCTGATCATGAACTTGTGCTTGCACAGGAACTTTTGAACGCAGGTTCATTTCTCTGGGCTGTAAGTTACGCCCACCGTGCTCTTGAATACACTCTTGAAGGACTAATCGTTATGAAGACAGGAGTAAGGCCTGAACGCGGCACACCTCTTTGTGACCTTCATAATGCTGTACGTTCGTACATTCCTGAAACACTGAACAAGCCGATTACTGATCTCTCAGATCTCACTCCGCTTGTTTGGCAATCAAGCCTTTCTGCAAAAGATATTGCGTTTCTCACCGAAAAACGGACCCAGACCCTGGTTGATGATGCAAAGTCTGTTCTTTCCTGGATCGGGAATGAATGGGGAAAGGAGCAGGAAGGCAATTCCAGTGTAGACACCAACTAACTTTTAGGTGCATTAGCAGATTTTAATTATTATATGTCGATATCAGGGTCTGAACTCCCTGATTCTCGATTTAAATTTCTGCGTAGCCCGGACAATATCGTCCTGACTGACAATCGCAGATATTACCGCGACACCCACAGCCCCGGCATTAAACACGTCTCCAGCATTTTCTATATGAATTCCGCCTATCCCGATGACAGGGATTGAAACAGTGTCAGATATTTGTCTGATAAGCCTGAGACCCAGTCCCGGTCCTGCATCATCTTTTGAGCAGGTGGAAAATACCGGGCTGACTGCAATGTAATCAGCCCCCTCCTTTTCGGCTGTAATCGCCTCCTGCAGTGATGATACAGATACCCCGATGATGAACGGATGGGGAGTAAGCGTGCGGATTGCGGAGAGTGGGATATCCTGTTGTCCGATATGCACCCCGTCTGCTCCGCTGGCAAGTGCTATATCCACCCGGTCATTGATAATGAAGAGTACACCGGACCTTTTTGTAACAGCTCTGATGAGACATGCTGTCTTGAAGAGATCCCTGCCCTGGAGTTCTTTATCCCGCAGCTGGATGACATCAGCCCCTCCTGCCACTGCCTGCTCGGCGATTGTGGCATGGCTCAGTCCTCTGGAGAGTTTCTCGTCAGTGACTACATAGAGTTCGTAACTCATGCTTTCCTGATCCGTCCACCCTCTGCCAGATCATCCGGAGTGAGGGTTGCAAGTGCATCAAAGAGGGCAACCTTGAATGAACCCGGACCCTTTGCCAAGGCTGCTGCCCGTTCTCCTGCGAGTCCGAATGCAGCAAGAGCTGCAGCAGAAGCGGTAACCAGATCCTTATCACAAGCAGTAAATACACCGGTCACCGAAGCAGCCATGCATCCGGTTCCTGATATTGCTCCCATCAGGGGGTGACCATTCTCAACAAGTAATACCTGGTTCCCGTCACTGATAATATCAGTCTGCCCGCTGAGCACCACGGTCATTCCAGAGCGGCCTGCATACTCCTGGGTGATGGAGATCGGATCTCCGGAAATTCCCGCAGAGTCCACTCCCCTGACTTTTGCATCCACACCAGCAAGCACACCTACCTCACCGGCATTTCCTTTCAAAACCGAGATCGGCAGTTCGGTCATCAGCCTTTGAGCAGTTTTTGTCCGGAGGGTGGTTGCCCCGGCGCCAACAGGGTCAAGGATGATTGGAATATCCCGTTTTGCCGCTGCTTTTCCAACCAACAGCATCGACTCGATCTGTGCATGATCGAGTGTCCCAATATTCAGGACCAGAGCACCGGCAAACTGCACCATCTCTTCGACCTCTTCCGGTGAGTGAGCCATCACCGGGGCACCTCCTGCACAGAGGGTGATGTTTGCACAGTCGTTCACCGTGACATAGTTCGTGATATGGTGGATAAGGGGGGTATTTTTCCGGGCTGCAGCAAATACTTTTGAGTACTGGGTCTCTGCCATCTTTATTCCTCGAAGTTGATTGGATTTACCCGTACAGTTCATCTGTAACCGGTAAAATAACATTCAGTTATCAGACCCGGGGCGGCCTTCAGATATCAGATCAAAAACCCATCTGCTGACTGAGGGAGCAACATTGCCGCACCGATGAAGTCTTTCAACCAAAAATCCCGAGTTCCTGAAATTTCGGGCACGCTCCTGAACGCCATTTTGGTTATCAAATGTATAATAGTGGATAAATCCACCCGGTTTTACCATTTGTGAAAGTGTCTTGAAGGCTTTATCAAAGCCGTATGGGGTGGGGATGATCACCCGGTCAGCCTTGATTTTAAGCATAATCTCGGCTGTTAATGCATCTCCTCTAATCAGCATAACCCGGTCTTCGAGTCTGTTCAGCCTAATATTCTCCTTTAAAAGGAGACAGGCATCAGGGTTTATCTCGACAGCGATAACCTGTGCACCCCGGGCTGCGACAGGTATGGCAAACGGCCCGACCCCGGCAAAAGGGATCAGCACGAGTTCTTCGGGCTGGATCATGGCAGAAATTCTCTGACGTTCCCCTGTGAGCCGGCTTGTAAAAAAGGCATGAGAGATGTTGACCCTGTACCTGAATCCCGACTCTTTATATGTGGTTATGGTAGTTGTTCCGATAATCGGTTCATACTCTGCCACCCGACAGGGTCCGTTCCGTTTAGAAATACGCCTTAAAACAGTGGTAATACTGCGGCGTTGTGCCATTAGCGACTCGGCGATGACCTGTTGATACCGGGAGAGATCATCAGGAATAGAAAGAATTGCAATCTCACCGATAACCTCAAACCGGTCTGGAATAAGGGGGTGGAGATCTTCAGGGATGACCTCTTTTAAAGATTGTGAGAGCAACACGGTCTGTCTTATGAAGAACCCTGAAGGATGGATGATGCCATTTCTGATGCCTTACTTGCCTCATCTACCCTGCCAAGTTTTTCGAGGGCATCAGCCTTGGTTTTCCAGGCAGCAGCATCGTCTGCATTGAGTGCGAGAGCAGTCTCACAGGCGGTTATGGCCTCCTCGTATCTGCCAAGATTATATAATGCAGATCCTTTGTTCTTCCATCCAGGTTCATAATCGGGATCGATAGTGGTGGCTTTTATGTAGTCAGCAAGGGCTTCGTCTTCCCTGTCCAGGTTATGATATGCAAGACCACGGTTGTTCCATGTTCTGGCGGTATCCTGTTTGATCTCAAGGGACTTGTTGTATGCATCTAGTGCTTCGTCATACCTACCGAGATGATCAAGCACAAGACCCATGTTAGACCAGGCAAGTGCATCCTTCGGATTCAGTTCTGTGGTCTTGTTCAAAGCCTCAAGGGCCTCTTCGTACTTTCCCTGGCTCGCAAGGGCAAGACCTATGTTACCCCAGGCCATTGCATTCGAGGGATCAAGGGCAGTAGCGTTCTGGTAGGCGGCGATGGCCTGTTCGTAGTCACCCTGCCCGAAGTAGGCAACCCCCAGGTTGTTCCACTCCTCTACTGTCTTCTCTGCGACAGATGGACCTGCCAAGATAGCCAGGCAGATCAGAATGATGATGAATGTGTACTTCATGAATGGTGGTACTATTGGTTCGTGAATCCAGATGTCCTTTATGTGATCTGGGGTGAGTCTGCCTCCGCGTTTGTAGTCTGAAATCATCCATGTCAAGTCAGGTGATATTCATCAGTTGTTTCTCAAATGGCAGCAGTTTCAAAGAGTTGCAACCGGTCGCAACAGTCAAAACCATTTTCTGGATGATAATTCGGTCTAAAAATGATGTTCAGATCATGCCTGCTTGTTGTCTGTCTGAACCAGGTGCAACAGCGGAATCAGGGATTACAGGAAATATAGTGACAAAACTTTTGTCTGTTATGACAAATAATCCCTTTTAGCAGATTAAATCGATTTCGAACTGAACTCTTCCAGTTTTATCTATTTTACTTATAGCCTGTTTCACGCAACACTTGTATGTCACAGGGAGCCCTGCCCGGCTGTCAGGTTCAGAACCCCAGTCGGTGTAGTGTCCTGACCTGACAGACATCTGATGAGGCTGCGTTCAACATGTCCTCCTACAATCCGATGTATCCCCTATGGATGTCTGTCAGCCAGGCTCTGCCGGGCTTTCTCGCGTAATTAATTGAACTGCAGATGTACGAACTTCATGACGGTCTCCTACAACCGGCTTTCTTACAATTACATCTTATTGTTCAATTTTCCCATTCCAAAACAGAGAGAGGTATTTCATGTTATTACATGCACGATTTAATAACTCCTATAATGAACGGCAGATCTGCCTGATTGAGTACCTGAAAGAGAGAATCCGCTCTGGCAGGGGTTTCTTCAAGTCCAAGTACATCGCCCGGGATCTCGGACTCTCTTCAAAAGAGGTAGGGACTAACATGGCTATCCTTGCAGAGACCTGTCCAGATTTTACCATCGAGAAGTACAGTTACT
This sequence comes from Methanospirillum hungatei, assembly GCA_003251955.1. GTDB lineage: Archaea > Halobacteriota > Methanomicrobia > Methanomicrobiales > Methanospirillaceae > Methanospirillum > Methanospirillum hungatei_A. The sequence goes on along the minus strand of QKDV01000176.1, from coordinate 1,058 downwards.
CTAACAGTACAACCTGGCTGGTCACTCCCTTACAGGTCTGATCCCCTCTGTTTTTAGTGTTCATTTCAGGTTCGTACAATTCTTTTCTTAAGGTCCACCCTTTGTATTAATCGGCTTGTTGATTGAGGATTACGTTCTTCTTCAGTTTTGCATAGGAATTTTTCGGATCGATTTCGAGTATCTTCTCGTAGACCTGGAGTGCTTCGTTATTCTTTCCAAGCCAGTTGAGTGCATCCCCTTTCTGGGTCCATGCATCAATGTCGGTGGGATTCAATGTGATTGCTTTTTCAAGCGTCTTTATTGCCTCGGCGTATTTACCGATTTTTGAAAGGGCCTTCCCCTTCTCAAGCCAGACATCTTCATCGTTCTGACCAAAGGTAAGTGACATGTCATATGCTGATACTGCTTCTGCGTAGTTGCCCATCGATGCCAGATCATTTCCCTTGTCAAACCAGATGGCTGCCTGCTCCGGGTTGTCATCTGCGACAGCGGCAATGATACAGAACGATGCACAGAGAAGAAGGATCAGAAGAGAGAGAACATTCATAATGAGGCATCCGCTCCGCGGCAGGATAATAATTATTACAGTCTATCCTGAAATCAGATTTTCCCGTTCAGATCTAATTTCCATAAGGCTGCTCTGAACATAGGCGCAGGAATCACAATGGAAAACCATGAGAGGAGAGGAATGTTCAGTGTGAAGGAAGATAGTTGTAATTATTATCCACTATCAGATGTGTCAAACTTAAAAATGTAAGAAAAGGTGAACCAGATATGTCTTCTGGCTCATTTTTCTTTGTGATCTGACTAAAGTCGGCGTTTTTCGGATTTACCTTCGCATTCTCTGCCCGGTAAATATGAGTCCTACTACTGCAAGGCTGCCGATTGCTATCCATGGGGATAAAGGTGATTTTGTCGGTACTGGTGCCGGGGGCTGCGCTGGGATTTGTGTTACTGTCGGTGTCGGTGTGGCACTTTCAGACAGGCTTACAGAGAGTGCTGATGCCTGGTCTGGGATAATATAGACATCTCCACTATACGAAGAGTAATCATCCTTC
>QKDV01000304.1 GCA_003251955.1 Methanospirillum hungatei | reverse complement strand
GAAAGTTCATCAGGAATGAGTTGGACTGGCTTTCCGGTAACCAATGGCTTAACGTACATCGCCATAAAAAGCACGATGAAAATCGCCACAATAATAATAATGATGTCCCGTTTTTCCATCAATGCCTCCGTAATATTAGACGAAGTTCTCTGTTATGAATCAGGGAGATATTTTAGAGGTATCGAGACCGTGATTCGGTACTTCTCCACCTGATCTGCGGTAATATTCAGGAAATATTCATGCCCACCCTCAAAGAATCTGCCTTCTTTGGGATCAGGCTCTTTCCCTTGCCGGTATACCATACTTCGGATAGTCTTGTCAGGCTCTCCAGAAACACCTTTCTCGACAACATCCATCAAAAAGACAGGCATTGAACCAGATGGGGTAACATTATATGCGAGCTCCCAGTATGGGGTTGGTATTCTAAACGGAGCTGTTGTTCCAGTGTATTTACCCACAATATCGGCATAATTGATCATCTGTACAGCCGGCATCGGGTTGTCTGCATCAGGTTGCCAGCTTACCGGAGTCAACTCAGGTAGCGGAGATTCTACCTTCGAACCAGCAGACAGAGTTTTATCTGGTGACGGTGATTCGGACGTCGGAACAGGAGTCGGATCTGGTGTGAGAACAATTTCCGTAGGTCCTGTTATAACTTCTGACCCTGATACTCCCTGTTCAACCGGTACAGATGGCGCAGGTGTTTCTGGTAATCCCAGATTTGGAGCCTGGTGAGTGAGCATTGGCTTCACCACCAGTGCAAGTATGAGAACTACGGCCAATGCTGCCACTATGGCCAGGATATCCCGACGTTCCATTACGTAAATCCCCCTCTGTTATCTAAATGGGTGACCATGGTATTTATATCGTAAAGAAATGCCATGATGCCCATAATTATTCATGACATACTAGAGAACCAGACAGGATACCATTGATTTATGTTCTGATTCCTCCAAATAATATACGAATCCCATCAAAGATAAGGTTCCATTATGGCTGAAAACGAGAATAAATCACCGGAATCATGTGATAATAACTGTTCTACCTGCCAGCAGAGTTCAGGCTGCAGCCAGGCTAATAAACTTCCACCAAAAGCAGATCTTGATGTCAAACATGTCATCTTAGTCCTGTCAGGGAAAGGTGGAGTAGGCAAATCTACAGTTGCTGTGAATCTTGCCTATGCTCTTGCCAACCATGGACGACAGGTTGGCCTCCTGGACCTGGACATTCACGGACCAAACGTACCAAAGATGCTCGGTCTCGAAGAACACCAGTTGTGTTCTGAGGACAATAAGATTATTCCGGTGCGGGTTACCGGTTCCCTTCAGGTCATCTCGATGGCATTTCTGCTCCCTGAAAAGTCTGCCCCGGTTGTATGGCGTGGAGCCATGAAGGCAGGTGCAATCAGACAATTCCTCGAGGACACGAAATGGGGATCGCTTGATTACCTCGTAGTTGATCTTCCACCAGGAACAGGTGATGAAGCCCTGACCATCGCACAGATCGCACCGAACCTGCGTGGAGCAGTCATTGTCACAACTCCTCAGGATGTCTCCACCCTCGACTCAACAAAAGCGATCACATTTGTGGAGATGCTCAAGATGGATGTTCTGGGAGTTGTTGAAAACATGAGTGGAATGACCTGCCCCCACTGTGGCGAGGTCATAGATCTCTTCGGAAAAGGAGGCGGCGAGCGGATTGCAGAGGAACATCATGTTCCATTCCTTGGGAGCATCCCACTCGACCCGGAGATGCGCAAGGCCGGAGATGAAGGGCGCCCGTTCATCATCAAACGTAAGGAAGAATCTCCCAGTTGGAAGGCCATCAACTCCGTGATGGAAAAACTCGTGAGTGTTGTTGAACGGTGAGAATGGACTATCTCAGAATCCTATGCGGGAGAGAAGAACACATCTCCCTCTATGATCAGGTTGTCCTGTGCCTGGAAGATATCACAGTGCTTCCTGATATGATAGAGCCCATCTTCCGTGAAGCTGGAACGCTCAATGAGCAATTGATTGACAAGTTCAGATTCGGGCTGCTCAGAGTTCAGATTTACTCAGAAATCCACAGGAATATGGATATGGAAGAGTCACAGAAGATGCGGTATGTATCAGAGATGATTGAGCGTTCCATCTTCGGCGGACTCTTCATCGAACGTGAAACATACGTTTCGGATTAACAGGTGGTCTGATGGACTGCAGAAATGAATTTTTTATTATCAGGATTCCGGATACCGGTTCAATACACGAAGCGGTAGGAATTATTGCTGATACCGGAATTACAGTAACACGGTGTCACTTTAATAGATCAATAGATCCAAAAACAGCATTCGTTTCTGTTCGGGGCTCATTAGACGGATGTCAGAAGGCAATGCAAGCATTGTCACTCAAAGGATATCTGCAGTCAGAGATCAGGTATCCAAAGAGTGTAAGGTTTACTGTTACTGTTCCAGACATTCCAGGTACCCTGCACCGGATCCTGATGATCCTCGATGAATACAAGGCTGAAATAACCTCACTCTCTTTTGACAATAAGGGTAAGAACCCGGACATGCTTCAGGTAGCTGTCAGAGTATATGATGTATCCCAGACTGAAGAACTCCTCAATGCAATACGTGCTCACTACAAACTCGAGGTCGACGGGTACGATTGTGGTGACGACGATTCAGACGGATGC
>QKDV01000074.1 GCA_003251955.1 Methanospirillum hungatei | reverse complement strand
CCGGCTCGTCTGAACAACAGGATGGGCAATCAGCCGGTCATAGAGGGTGTGATCAAAGGTATGCTCACCAGGCTCGATGGTTGCAAGCACCCTGTCGACACTTCGATACTTGTCCAGCAGTTCGTCTAGATGGGAGAGGGCGTTCCTGCCAAGCCTGCCCATATGGCCGAGTTCACGTCGGAGTTCTTTCCGGGCACATGGCAGGCAGATCAACTCATTCTCACCGTACTTGATGGCCTGATCCCGGTCAAGTTCTGCAATGCGGTCTTCCATCAGGCAGAAACGACAGAGTTCTACATAGGTGAATGGGATCTGAAGATCATGCAGGAATGCCTCGAACGGCCCGTCAGGGGTGGTCAGGCGGACTTTTGCCCGTCTCAGATGAATGACAAGATCCCGGGTAGGCAGATTCCTGTACCCCGAACCAGATCCTCGTCTCATCCGGTAATGGGAGGGTCTGATTCCTTTTGGTGTATCGATCAGCTCAATGATTGCAGTCGCGTTAACATGATGGGTTTCATAAAAAAGGATCTTATAGTACTTTTTAGTCGGCTGTACAATTGCCTTCATGCCGCTACCAGATCATGGATCTCATAACTGAGTTCTGCCTGTTCGAGCTGTTTCAAAAACTCGGTAAAGAACTCATCAACAATCACAATACCACAGGGAATTCCATGTAGGGCAGCCTCTATGGCACCTTCCCGTGAGCCAAAATAGAGATCTGGAACACGTCCGATCTTCTTCAGTGAGACCCAGGCCTCAAGGCCAACACAGGCTACAACAGATACTGCACCTATGACTTCGGCAAGCAGATCGAGTTGTACATTTCGCGAGCCTCCTCTCTCGACCCTTGGAACCTTGCAGACCTGGACTGTCGACTCCCTGTGATCGATGATCCCATCCAGCTTTGCAACTCCGGTCTCCTCCCCTTTTGGAGTATCAACCGCGATCTCACCGTTTGCAGTGGTAAGTATTCTGGAGGCATACAGAATGCCCCCCTTCATGTACACACCGACACGGTCACCTTTCTTCAGATCTTCTGCTGCAATCGCTGTCCAGACCGAAACCTGATGAATAATATCATGCCTGACATGCTTGGCATAGGTCTCAAGCATCTCAGCATTCTGAAGAATCCACTCGATTCCTTCACGGGTTACCTCATACCGCCCCCTTCCAGGGGCTTTGATCATACCCTCATCCACGAGATCACGGATGTATTCAGAAATGGCCTGTGGTGTAACACCGAGCATCCCCGCAATCTCCTGCTGCCTTACTGCAGGTTGATGCTCGGCTATCTCAACAAGAATCTGAAATCGGGATACATCCCGTTTGTTTCGCAGGATAGTATATCCCGGCTCGTCCTCATTCTTCAAGTATTACCAGTCCCTGACCCTTTACATCGAGGTGTGGAACCCGTTTTGCCACCCCTTTAATGTATATCGGTGTCACATTAAACCTTCGGGCAATATCATTTATTGAGGAGTTGCCACGCGATAACTCGCTCTCCAGGCTGTCACCTTTGACTCCGATTTCAGATTCTTCAGAGAATGCAATTGCGAGCAGGTCTGCAAGATCAGAGAAATTACACTGGAAATTTGCTCTGAATTTACTATAGGTTACCCGATACTCCTTCTCCGGTTTTTTCCCCGGTTCTGGCATGCGCCACTTCTCTTCAAGGAGGCTGCCTTTCTTGAGGATAAGCAGACACTCCCGGACTCCATCTTCCCCTACCACATCGCCGATCTCGCTCCTGGTCATCCAGTTCTTGTTGAGCATGTCAAGAATCTTCTTATAAACAGTATTGTTGAAGATGACAAAAAGCGGAACCAGTTCTACGGGATCATTAACTATTCTAATATGACCCGTCAATTCAAAACCCTATAATTATAACGTCTTATAAAAAAATAAAGGTTTGTTGTATGAGTAATGGGTAGACAGGGCCGAATAATTATCAGGGGTATCGTACAGGGAGTGGGGTTCCGGCCCTTTGTCTATGCAAAAGCACAAGAACTTGGAATAGTTGGAACGGTCCAGAATGCCGGATCAGAAGTCCGAATTAACGCTTATGGTGATCAGTTCGAGAAATTTCTCGAACTTGTTAGAGCCGGCACACCTCTCTCAGTAATAGACTCGATTGAAACTCTTCCTCTTACCGATCCACGACCAGACTCATTTTCCATCATACCAAGTGCACAGGGATCTTTCAGTGGGCTGATTCCACCAGATATCGCAACCTGTGATAAGTGTATCGCAGATATTTTCGAAAAGAATAGTAGATATAAGGATTATTTTGCAACATCCTGCGTAAACTGCGGACCACGGTACTCAATAATCAGATCGCTACCATATGATCGTGAACGTACAGCAATGGCAGAATTCCCCCCATGTTGTGAGTGTAGCACCGAATACACCGATCCACTCTCTCGCAGGCACCATGCCCAGACCATCGCCTGTAATTCGTGCGGGCCACAAATAGCCCTCCTTTCGAGCGACGGGGAGATTCTGTCAGTTCCAGATCCCATCAGGGAGGCAGCCATGCTTCTCGACCAGGGAGCGATCATAGCCATCAGGGGAATCGGTGGGTTTCACATCGCCTGTATTGGAGACACAGCGAGTGAACTTAAACGGAGACTCGGCAGACCTGAGCAACCTCTTGCCATCATGGCTCCACTCAAGGTTATCCGTGATCTCACAAATCTTTCACAGGAAGAAGAAATTGCCCTGAAAAGTCCGGTTGCCCCGATCATGGTTCTTGACAAGAAAGACATGAAGGTCATCCCCCACGTGAGCAATCTGCACACTATTGGCTGCATGCTGCCTTATACCGGGTTGCATCATCTTCTCTTTGCCGCCCTTAAAGCCCCATTCCTGATCATGACCAGTGCAAATGTTCCCGGGTACCCGATGATCACAGATCTGGATCAGGCAGTTACAAGGTTGAAAGGAACTGTTAGTTATATTCTTACCCACAACAGGGAGATCGTAAATCGCTGTGATGACTCCGTAATAAGGAAAAGTCATATCATCAGGCTCTCCCGGGGACTTGCTCCAAGAAGGATAGCACACGACCTAGGTTGCGAATCAATTCTAGGAGTCGGGCCAGAACTCAATGCAAATATCACTATATACAGGGACGGATTCACTGTAACCTCACCTCACGTGGGAAACGTAAGAAATCCTCCTACCTTCTCATACCTTGAAGAGACGATTGAGAGACTTTCAAACCTGCTGCACCCGGATATCAGGGTAATTGCACATGATCTTCACCCCCAGTTCCTCTCAACACGCCTTGCAAAAGAGATGGCAGAAGAAACCGGTGCTACACTGGTTCCTGTCCAGCACCATATGGCTCATATTGCGGCTGCCTGCCACGAACCATGTGTTGGAATTGCTATCGACGGAGTCGGATACGGGAGTGATGGAACCATCTGGGGAGGAGAGATCTTTTCAGGTGAGATCCCAGACCTCAAGCGGGTTGGTCATCTGCAACCTGTTCTGATGCCAGGAGGGGATCTTGCAACGAAATTCCCTGAACGGATGCTTTACGGAATTCTTCCGGATGAAAATATCGAGCAGATCCTGGCCTTGAGAGGATGGAGTCAGTCAGATCTCAGAATTCTTAATCAACAGGTTAGCAGGAGATTCAACTCAGTCGAAACCACCAGTACAGGGAGAATCCTCGACGCAGCAGCAGCCCTCCTGGGTATCTGCAGGCAGAAAACCTATGACGGAGAGCCGGCAATGAAGTTAGAATCTGTAGCTTGGGGAGTTAAACCTGAACTGTGGTCCCTCTCTTTTAGCAATAATGAAGGATGCAGGATCCTTAATACACCCTCTCTTCTCAAAATAGCCAGAGATGAGTACATCAGGTCTGGTGGAGATGCCAGAGTAATAAGAAAAATAGCCTCCTCATTCCAGTACAACCTGGCTCGTGGTATTGCTCAACTCGCAACTGACGCCGCTGATGGTGGTGGTTACACAAAAGTAGCGTTGTCTGGAGGAGTCTCCTATAACGAGGCAATCAGAAAAACGATTGCAGAAGAGGTGTATGCACGGGGGATGGAACTTGTGATAAACACAGATTATCCTCTTGGAGACGGCTGTATCTCATACGGACAGTGTGTCTGGGCTGGAATGAGCAGAAAGTAAGAACTCTCTTTCAAAAAAAATCGATTATTCTATATTTATTCAGAGTTTGTCTGAACATACACTACTTTTCTGATGATAGAAGTATTATCGTTGTTTTCAACCTCAAGCGTTACTGTATACCGCCCAATGCCCCCATATACATGTAGAGGATTCATTTCAGAGGAATATGACCCATCACCAAAGTTCCATCGCCACTTGGTTGGAGTTCCTTCTGAATTATCCACAAACTGAACTGACAATGGCGGATTCCCAGTCAGAGGAGAGGCGGAGAAATTAGCTACGAGAGGAATCGGAGTAGGGGTCGGTGTAGGAATAACAGTGATTGTGGTTGTTGGAGTGACAGTTGGTGTTACGGTAACTGTCTGAGTTACGGTGGGCGTGGGAGTGACAGTAGGTGTTGCAGTAGCCGTTTGAGTTATAGTAGGAGTGACAGTTGGTGTCACTGTGACTGTCTGAGTTACGGTGGGTGTGGGAGTGACAGAACCCACAGTTATTGTTCCATTTTTGAGCGTTGGTTCAATTGGATTGTTGTTATCATCTGTAAGCTCAAAGATCGTGGGAACCACCTCAGTACTTCCTTCAGATAATCCTTCCATGGTGAATGTACACAGAGTTACATTTGTTGAACCTGCTGGGACTGCTGACTTGGTCATATCCAGCCCTAATACCCGCACCTCGTCAGCTGGAAGTGTTGTATTGGTATTCCAGGAGAAGGCTGATGGGAATGATACCGATACAGGTCTGGCTATTCCCACTGGAACCATTGAAGCATTGATTTTAAAGCCCATTAACCCATTTGGTGCTGAATCCAGGACTAACGCCGATGAACCAGAGCTGCCAGACCCGGATATTGCCAGATCCTGTACTGAAAGCACTACCGCTGAACAGACAGAAATAAAGACAAAGATTAGTAAGAGACTGACTATTACCAATCTAATCCTCTTTTTTGAATTGTCGATTTTTTTACCCATTTGAATAACCCCTCATGTTTTAAATCAATACAAGCCGATTTACAAAAATTGTGTGAAATCAGGAACTCATATCCACATACTCAATTGTTTTATTAGTAGGTGGATAGTATGGCCCTTCATATGTGTAGGTTTGGATTACTCCAAGCCCGTTTTTAACATCAAGCGTGTCGGTCCAGTTTGTAAACCCGTCTTTTACCAAAGTAAGATTATGGGTTCCAACAGCAAGGTTTAACACCATCACATCAGTAAGGCCAACTTTATTGTCATCTATGTAAGCAGTTACAAGCTCCGGATAGGTAACAATATACGCTGCGCCAGTCTGTACCGGATCAGCAACCAATTTTCCGATCTCAGCATAATGAGGTACCATCTCATATCCGGATACAAACGTAGGTAGAACACCATTGTTTGCTATTACTGGATCTACAATATCGTAATATCCCTCTTTGTGAAGTCTCAGTTGATAGGTCCTGGGTGTGAGGTTAGTTACATTCACCGGAGTGATGCCCTGGTATGCATTATTTAAGTAGCACTCTGCCCCATCAGGAACAGAGTAAATTGTCATCGAGGTCTTATCTCCACGCTGGGGCATCCTCATGCTAGCAGCAACAATATAATTTTCCCGTGTAGTCTCGTTGCTATACTCACTATTGGAAGCATTCAACGAAACCGAGTAAATACCAGGAATCCGGTAGATATGAGTCGGATTCTGAACAACTGATGTAGAATCTGATGAATTATCGCCAAAGTTCCATAAGAATTTCTCAGGATAACCAGAGGACAAATCTGTAAATGATACTGTCATTGGCGAGGGCCCACTGGTTACATCAGCAGTGAAATTGACAATAATAGTTGGAACCGGCGATGGAGTTGCCTGAGGAAGTACCGTTTCTGCAGGTTCCTGTGTTGGTTCAGTTGTTGTAGGCAGATCTACAGGAGCCACTGTTGACACTGCAGTAGGCTGGCTTGTCATCTCTGCTACTACTGGAGTCTGGGTGGGAGTTGGAGTGACTTCAGATGCCGTATTTGAGCCTTCTACGGTAATAACCGCATTATCAGTCTCATATGATACCGAATCACCAGAATCATCTGTCAACTCTGAAACCGTCAGGACTAATTCAGTAGTTCCCTCAGCCAGACCTTCCACAGTCACTGTTGCAATAGGTATGCTTGTTGCTCCACTCGTGATTGAATCTGCAAGATCTACTGCCGTTATCTGTGCTGAATCCGCAGGGAATGTTGCATTCACATTCTTAAGCCCTGCCCAGTCCGGCATAGTTACATCTGTGATTTGAGCAATGCCACTTGGCGATAATCCAACTACCATCTTGTATCCAGCAAGGCCGGCAGGTAATGAATCAATTACCAGTGGAATCTCCACACTTTTCCCAACTTCACTAATACTTAGAGATGAAGCCTGAATCGTTGTTGCCGATGCTATGCCAAAAGATGACAGGCTGATCATCAGGATCAATACAAAAATTATTTTGTTAGTCATGTTTTTATTCTCCATTTCTTCACCATGTCAGGTATCGATTGAAAAACACCACAATGTCATATGTGTTAATTATTCCATCAGGGTTATAATCAAATGGCGCCACTGGAAGTGAAGCCAGTTCATCCGCAGCATACGCCTGCATAAATATGTAAACATCCTGCAGATTTACTACACCATTTCCATCAAAGTCATCGAGCAGTCCATCATGCCAATAATCAGGCTTGAGATCATTGGGTGAATTTGCGGAACCTTGTAGTGGACCAATTACATCAACATGAACCGAATTGTTGGTACTTGAAAGGCTGATGTATGAACTATCAAACTGAGCAACGGAAACAGATGCATTCAGACTAATATGTGCATCTCCCCCTGCCCGAGTATAGAGAGTGACATTTCCTAATGACACATTTGTAGAGCCGGAACCAATTCTGCCTGTTACATCCATTCCAAACAGAGTAATAGACTGTGGGTAATCATTCGGAGTTGAATTTACCCAGAACATACCAGAATCTACCCACCAGGGTCTTTCAGCAGAGGGGCTGAAGTATACAGATGAAGTATCGTTTAGTTCGATCTTAATCCGGTAACTTGTCAAACCATAATCTGCCCGGTCGAGTAGTAACTGAATCTTTCTCCAGTTATCATCTCCGGAGGTCATGTTAACTGGTGATACACTGTAAATCAATTCACTGGAAGTACTTGCTTGGCTAACTGAAATTGTCTGATTTGTGGAACCCCCATACAAACCATATTTGTTCCAAATTTCAAGCAGTGCAGAGTATGAGCCAGCACTTGTATAAGCATGAGTAACTGTAGAACATCCACTTGCTTCGTTTCCATCACCGTAAAGCCAGTGCCACTCGGTCGGGTTCCCTGAACTTGTATCAGTAAATGTTATTTCCTGTGATGTTACTGCTCCGGATGCTGGATTCATAGTGAAACTCGGCACCATTGGAGCTGCTACACCAATGGATTGATTATATTGATATCCTGACGAAGTGTTTTCAGCCCAGGTATTATTGTATGCATGGATTACCGGAGTGTAATCACCGATTACGCTGTACAAATGTGTTACATTAACCCAGCTGTTATCTCCCGGCCAACTCGAATTCCGGGTAAGATTGTTCGAGACATTACCATCACCAAAGTCAAACCAGGCTTTGTCAATTAACGATCCACCCTGTGTATCTCCCTGCAATGCAACAGTAAGAGGCACTGTGCCATTGTATTTGACTCCACGAAGATCTGATGTACTTGGCCCAAACAGCATTGTCGGAGTCATGTTTCCATTAACTGTAATTAAATCAGGCCATGTAAATTCCACATTTGGACCGCAGGCACTTGTTGCATTAAGGCTGACTGAATAGACTCCTGCCTGAGTATATGTATGCTCCGGGTTTTGGAGAGTACTAGTTCCCCCATCTCCAAATGTCCAGGACCACCCGGTAGGTATTCCATACGTCTCATCAGTAAACTGCACAGACAGGGGCGATGTTCCTGTCACAGGAGAGGCATGAAATCCTGCCGTTAAATTATCAAATACGCTGACATAATCCGTTTTCGTCTCAGTATCAGTCCCTGCAGCATTTGACACCGTTAAACTGACAGTATAGGTTCCATCAAACGAGAAAGTATGACTCACATTTTGAGTCGTCTCTGTTGACGTATTATCTCCAAAATTCCACTCCCAGGATGTTGGAGCACCAATAGTTGATGAATTCAGACTTGTATCATTGAATACTACAGAATCTCCGGCACAGATCACTCTTGGAGTTGTGTTAATGAAATTTGCTACAGGCGGGGCTATTACCCTCAATACCTTTTGAACAAATGTATCATTACAACATGTCCCGGCTTTTGGAGATAAAGTTGTAGTATACGTTCCAGTCTTTGAGAACTGATGCACAACATTCTGACCAGTCGCATTTGCTGTGCCGTCTCCAAAATTCCATGTCCAGGATGAAGGGGTGTAGTTGGTTGCCTCTCCTGTAAAGGTCAGACTGGTTTTATAAGGAACATCAATTGGTGAAGAACGGTTTCCATTAACGGTAAAATTGGCAGAGATATATGGATTACATACATTAATGGATATAGAATTCGAGATTACAGAACTGGACGCTGTATACAGAGTTAACGTTGCGTCATACTCGCCACTTGTGGTATAGGTATGAGTAAAACTCTGGGCAATTGATCCATCTGAACTGGTATCACTGCTTCCATCGCCATAACTCATAACTCTCTCCAAAATATTGGAATTGTCACCAGAATTATCATAAAATGTGACAGAGAATGGGGCACTACCACAACCGGAATTATTTGCTGATATTGATACATTTATGGGAGTATTGTTGAACTTCATCACAAATGGATGATAAATTGCAACTTCTCCTCCGCTAAAGTTCCCTCCAAAATAATACCGATCTTGATATATTGTCTGATTAATAAAGTGGGTTACTGGGAAACACTCATCACTGCAACTGCCACTTACCAAATCATAAATTGATGGTGATGCGGTCCAACCGGTAACCACACTTACATTTCCATTTGATGAAACCGCAACTCCATGAGACACTTCTACATCATATCCACCAAATGTTGTGGAATATACCCAGTCACTGCCATCTGCATTTACACAGGTCAGAAAACCATCCTGATTTCCGTTCGTAGTAGAACTTTTTATTGAATCGACCTTGGGGAATGATCCAGATTTGGTATACCCGGTTACAAATGCACGATTACTGCCATCAACCTTGATATCATATCCGTAATCTTCTTCAGATCCACCAAGATATGTGGAATAGACATATGCAGTACCATCAGCACTATATTTTGTTACAAATGCATCTTTGTCAAAATAATCATTGACATCTGCCTTTGTCTTTTGTTTCGCATTTGATGTTACTGGGAAATTGGTCGAAGCTGTTGAACCGGTAACATATGCACACCCTGATGAATCAGCAGCAATCGCCTGCCCATAATCATAAACAGTGGAACCTCCGAGATAGGTTGCATACGTGACAGGAGAGGAGGCAGAAAAGTTCATCTTAAACACATATGCATCCTGAGTCCCGTTCAGGGTTTTCTGCAGACCCGTTACACCCGAAGGAAGGAGATCATTTGAGTTAGTAATCCCGACAAGATAAACCAGACCTGATGTATCGATAGCAATTCCATTTCCTTGATCATTCGAATTACCACCGATATAACTGGAGTATTGTAAAGTACTACCTGCAGCGCTTATTTTGCTTACAAAAGCATCTTCTGTTGCTAAGTTTGTAGGCGTGGTCTGATATGCCCCGGATGTGACAGGGAAATTGCCATCAGATGAAAGAGGACTGTTACCTTTAGTATATCCGGTGATATATGCTGCATTGCTGCTATCAAGGGCAATATCATTTGCCTGATCAGAATGTGTCCCTCCCAGATACGTAGAATATGCAAAGTTAGCCCCATCTGAACGGATTTTTGTGATAAATGCGTCATTTGAACCTTTCAGTGCTGACTGAATCGGATAAAGGACAGGGAAATCTGTGGATGT
>QKDV01000015.1 GCA_003251955.1 Methanospirillum hungatei | reverse complement strand
ATGAGTTCAGATACTACAACACGGTAAGGGGTAATCTCATCACGCCATGGCATAGGGCGTCTCATCCTGGTATAAAATGCATGAATAATTTCTATAAATGCATCAAGATCGTCAGGGTCAGAGCTCTGGAAGATATGACTTACCCCGGTGTCAAGGTGGTGTTGAGTCAATTGAAAATCTTTAACGATCTGTCGGGATGAGTTACATTCATTCCAGGTGCCTCATTTTCTCCTGAAAAGTTCTTCCAGTTTTGATCTGGTGAATGAGATTATGGTTGGTCTTCCATGTGGACATGTATACGGTTCGGATGTCCGGGAGAGTTGGCCGATTATTTCTTCTCCCTGTTCTGGTGTTAGAATAACTCCGGCTTTGACTGCCCCCCGGCAGGCAACCAGCCGGGAGACCGACTCCTGCATCCTGTTCTCCTGGCCTCCACTCAATACGCCCGAAATAATCTCTTTTATTGCGTCAGGGTCCTCACATCGGCCAAGCACAACCGGGACACTTCTTACACACCACGTATCCTTTCCAAAAGGTTCAAGATGAAATCCCTCATCTTCAAGATCAGACCGGATCTCCCCGAGGAGATGGGCTTCCGATGTACTCAACTGAAGAACAACGGGTACGAGTAGTTCCTGTGAGAGGGTTCCTTCCCTTTGTTCTCTCTTCAACTGGTCATATCTGACCCTTTCATGGGCAGCATGCTGATCAATCAGGATTAGATCTCCCACATTATTTGAGGCAAGAAGGTAGGTTGCAGCAACCTGCCCTATATAGGTTAGAGAAGGGAATCGGGATTCAGGATCAGGTTCTCCCGGTTCCATAAGAAGACGGGTCTGCCTGAGTTGCCGTGTGGTAGTCCTGTACCCGGCAAGGGTAGCCTCGCAAACCCGCTGTGCCGGGGTTTCATGGATCCGGTATGCTGAAGCAGGATTTCTTTGCTCCTCGGTAACGAGTGTAATTTCTCTCTTATCGGAGACTCCGGAATGAGAGAGATCCTGTCCCTGCAAAGCCTCTCTCACTCTGCTCGCGATAAACCTGAGAAAATCGGCCTCATTTGATATCCTGATCTCACGTTTGGTGGGATGAATATTTGCATCTACACGGGCAGGATCCAGGGTTATCATAAGAACAGCAACCGGAAACGAATGTGATGGGATTAGTGTTCCATATCCTGCACGAATTGCTCCTGATATCCGCGATGAGACGATCATTCTTCCATTGACCGCGATCAGGATTCGTTGTGTATTCTGCCTGATCAATTCCGGATGTGAGATGAAACCATCTAGAAAGACTCCGTGCTCTTCACTACTTATCTGGATCATCCTGCTTGCTTCATCCGGCCTCAGGGCCCTCATAACTTCACCTAGGGTCCGGGTTCCGTGACTTGTGGATTTTTCATGTCCGTTCAGTATGTAACGGAACGTGATTGCCGGGTACAGCAGGCTGAAAACCTCAATCACTGATGATATCCTTGAGAGTTCTGTGGCAAGGCTCTTCAGAAATTTTCTCCGTGCCGGTGTAGTGAAAAATATCTCTTCCACGGTCAGGTTTGTTCCGGCAGGAGCGCCCGTAGCACCCTGTTCAAGGATCTCTCCACCGCTTATGATGAGCCTGGTACCTGCGTCTTCGCTTCTGGAACGGGTTACCATGGTCACATACGCGATGGCAGCAACACTGGCAAGGGCCTCTCCCCTGAACCCTAACGTACGACAGGTGTTCAGATCCTCTGCTGTCTGGATCTTGCTGGTTGCATGAGGAGAAAAGGCCAAGGGCACCTCATTGGCCGGGATGCCGGAGCCATCGTCAATAATACGTATTCTCGTGATCTCTTTTTTGTTTGAACTGATCTCAACTGTGATTGTGACTGCACCGGCATCAATCGAATTCTCAACGAGTTCTTTGACAATGGATGCTGGTCGCTCGACCACCTCACCAGCTGCGATCTGGTTGATCGTCTCCCCGTCCAGAATCCTGATATGGGGGGCCGGTTTTTCAGTCACGTATGTTCCTTTATCTTTTTCTTCAGGTCAGCAAGCAGGGAGAGGGCCTGAAGCGGAGTAAGCGAGTTCACATCAATCGAATCAAGTTCTTCTCTGATAGGATCAGGTTCTGATATTCCCGATGAAGGAGCAGCAGGGGCATCTACCAGGATCATCTGGGTGTACCGCTTCACTCCACCTCCCGGTGACTCCTCACCCCTCATGACTTTCTTCATCAGATCTTCTGCTCTCTTAATAACAGCAGTCGGAACACCGGCTAGGTCAGCGACGTGGATACCATAACTGCGGTCCGTTGCACCGGGTATCAATTTCCTGAGAAAAATCACATCCTTTTCAGATTCCTTGACTGCAAAATGGCAGTTTCTCACACGTTTCAGATCTGTTTCGACCCCGACAAGTTCATGGAAGTGGGTTGCAAAGAGAGTTCTTGGTCCTTTGCTCTTTTTTCCATGTAGGTGTTCAAGTACTGCCCTGGCGATGCAGTATCCATCAAGAGTACTGGTCCCTCTTCCAATCTCGTCAAGGATGACGAGACTCTGTTCAGTTGCATGATTGAGAATGGTGGCGAGTTCGAGCATCTCAACCATGAACGTACTCTGTCCGCTAGCGAGATCGTCAAATGCACCTACCCTGGTGAAGATTCGATCCACAACCCCGACCTTTGCATACCCTGCCGGA
>QKDV01000315.1 GCA_003251955.1 Methanospirillum hungatei | reverse complement strand
ATCACAACGACCGGCAGGTTGAATTCAAGCAGCTGGAGAAGAAGATACAGGTTGCGTTCAAGATGGGTCGCATCAAGGATGATGGCATACACGTCGAACGTCTTGTTTACAATGGTCTCCCTGACAAGTTCTTCTTCAGAATTTGACCCGTCAAGCGAGTATATTCCAGGGAGGTCGACAACCTCGATCTGCGTTCGTTCATGACAGATCGTCCCGGTGCAGAGGTCAACAGTAGTACCAGGATAGTTGCTGACCTCAACACCCACACCAGTAAGTTGGGAGAAGATGAGCGACTTTCCTACATTCGGATTTCCAATAAGCCCTATCTTCATCTACAAGTACCGACGAGAATCAGTCGTGCAATATCAGCACTGATGGCAATATTGCAGCCTTTCACCTGGATAAGAACGGTTTTTGCCATACGGCGACGAATGAGCACCTCTTCCCCGGGGATAAGCCCGAGATCAGCAAGCCGTTCAGCCCGTCTGCATTCTTTTATCGCCTCGATACAGACACGTTCACCTTCATGACAGTCAGCAAGGATGTGACATGCAGAACACCCTTGTGAGGTACGCGGGCAGTCTTTTCCGATAAACCGGTTGAGACGCCTGATAGTCTCTTCAGAAGCATGATGCTCAAGGGTGCATGCCTGTTTATGGGCTGCGTTCCTATCCATACCGAGCATCTCTTCAAAGAACGTCTCAAGAACCTTGTGTTTCTTCATCACTACTGCTGCCGCTTCAGCACCGGATGAGGTCAGACTCACTAGGCCTTCTGTATCAACAACAACCTCCCCTGATGCTGCGATTTCACCGAGAGCATCCTGAATATCAGGTAAATTCCGTTCTAAAAGTCCGGCTATCTCTGCGGCGTCAGGGCTTCTTCCATTCCGTGCCTCCAGACGGGAGACTGCAAGAAGAAGATCTTCACGCTCTGCCGGATCCATGCATCTAGGTTGTCATTGCCGGTTTTTATAGTGCACAGCACCCGCGGTTGTGAATCACAAGAGTAAACGAAGGCCATCCTCTTGTTGTTACATCGCGCCTCACAGAATATGGCAGGCGTTTATACGAGTGTCATTTCTAACAACCGATCTGATCATACAGGTACTCTGCTGATGACTGATTCGGACTATATAGAAAGACGAGGATGTACTGATATGATGAGCGGGATACATGCAGGTACCGCCACTCCGTCAGGCCCAGGCCTTAGGCTTACCCGGATCATCGCCACAATCGGGCCGGCCTCTTCAGATATTGGCACAATAGAGGGGATGATCCGCGCCGGGATGGATATCGCAAGGCTCAATCTCTCTCATGGATCCTTGGCTGAGCATCAGGAGATATTATCCAGGATCAGGTTGGTATCAAAGGAACTCGGCAGACAGGTCGCGGTGATGATAGATATCCCGGGGCCAAAACTCAGAGTCAGGTCCCTGCCTGTGCCTGATGGATCTCTTCTCCCCCAGGAGAAGGTGATACTCTCTGCAGACCCCCATGACGGTGAGATCGGAATAGGTCCTGCCTCTTATATCCCGACTGTCTGCGAGGGCGATGCAATTCTTCTTGCTGATGGTGCAGTCCTGTTAAAGGTCACCTGTGTAGGAGAGACCATCGAGGCAGAGGTTGTATCAGGCGGTTCTATCCGTCAGGGTGCAGGTGTTGTCATCCCTGGTCGCAGACCTGATATCCCGTATGCCAATGATGAACTTGTCCAGAACCTCTCATTTGCTGTTGACCTGAATCCTGATTTCATCGCACTCTCTTTCGTGGGATCGGCAGCGGATATTGCGGTTGTACGATCGTTCCTCTCTGAAAAGCAGGTGCAGATCCCGCTTGTTGCAAAGATAGAGACAAAATATGCGGTAGACCTTTTTGATGAAATCCTGGAGGCTGCAGACGGGATTATGGTTGCCAGGGGCGACCTGGGAGTGGAACTCCCGATAGCCTATGTGCCCCATGTACAGAAAGAGATCATCAGGTCCTGCAACAAGGCAGGAAAACCGGTGATAACTGCAACCGAGATGCTTGAATCGATGGTCGAGCACGGAAGACCAACGAGGGCTGAGGTTACTGATGTTGCCAATGCTATTGCAGACGGGACCGATGCAACCATGCTCTCTGCTGAGACCTCTATCGGTAAAGATCCGGCCCGGGCTGTCGCCATGATGGCAGAGATCGCCTGCGAGACAGAGAGGCATCTTCCATATCGCCAGATCCTTGATGAGAGACGGTTATGGCATGAGACCGGACCGTCAGGGATCATCAGTTACAGTGCATGTTATCTCGCAAATGAACTTGAGAGTAAAGCCATCGTGGCATTCACGAGATCAGGGATAACCGCTGAGAGGGTTTCGCGATGCAGACCGGGATCACCCATTCTTGCAATCACTCCGGATGAGCAGATCGCACGAAGACTACTGATCCGGTGGGGAGTGTTTCCCTGCATTCATGCACCAATCCATACTGCTGATGAACTCTTCTTTATCTCTCTTGAAATGGCAAGGGAGAAGGAACTGATCGCTTCAGGAGACAGGCTCATCATCATCGCAGGAAACTTTGCAGGAGTACAGGGCCGAACGAATATGATCAAGGTACAGAATGTACCCTGACCAGAACTCATATTCTAATCAAAAAGTGGGTCGCGAAACCGCCCCGACAGGCCTGATGAACCCGTTTTCTCCCTTGGCTT
>QKDV01000154.1 GCA_003251955.1 Methanospirillum hungatei | reverse complement strand
TTTAGTCTCTATTTAAAATCGTATAATCTGGGCTCGAATTAAACGTCATATTGAGCTTCAAACAACAAAATTGCTAAATTTGATGATTATCCCTAGATTTAAAATTCAGATAGGTCCTCTAGTTCCAGTTACACTTGAAAACCGCTTATATCTGCAAAAAAGATATGAGAATAACCGGGAACCGGTAATCTCCGCATTATACCCTGTTTAAGCCTGGGTTCTGGCTTTGATCTTTTTGAGCCTGAAGAGTTCTTCCCTCTCCATCTCGTCAAGACGCATCTTGATGAAATCACGGGTTGAGATGAGCTGAGGAATAACCTTAAACTCCAGAGCGTTAACCCGGCGTTTGGTACTCTCAATCTCATCAAGGAGGCGCTTCATCGTTGTTTCGATTTCAGCGCTCTTGATGATCGCCTCAACAAGTTCCTCAAAGGCTTTTGCGGTGTCATCGATGACCGGAGTAGTTCCAATTACACCATATCCACGCTCTGCAATACCCTTGCGAACCTTGCTGGACTCGACCTCCGGAACCACAACACCCATGATGTTCTTGCTCTTCAGCGTGATGTCAGGGGTTTCCCTGACTGAGAATGCAGCTGACTTCACACCGATTGATCCTTCAATCGTGTTTGCGACAGCCATCATCTCCTGGGCACGCTGATAGTTGATCATGAGTGCACCACGGGTGTCCCGTGCCTGTTCCAGAATCTTGAAGAACTCCATGATCAGCCCATCACGCTTCATCTTGAGGATCTTGTACCCATTCTGGGAGAGTTTGATCTTCCGTTTGGTATCAATGAACTCAGATCTAGTCGGCTTGATGTCTGCCATGGAGGCTCACTCCGCCTTTTTGCGGTACTTGGGGTGATACTTCTGGATCGTCTCACGGTCGATACGGCCGAGCTGTTCTTCTGCCATATCCTTGAGGAGATCCCAGCCGAGGTCGAGTGAATCCTCGATCGTCCGGTCTTCATCCTTACCCTGTCTGACAAACCTCTTCTCGAAGTCGTCAGCAAAGTCAAGGAATCCACGGTCTCTCTCAGAGAGTGCATCCTTACCAACGATTGCCACGAGTCCACGAAGATCCATACCTTCTGCATATCCTGCATAGAGCTGGTCTGAAACCTTCTTGTGGTCTTCACGGGTGAATCCTTTACCGATACCGAGGTTCATCAGACGGGAAAGGGATGGAAGCACGTTGATTGGTGGGTAGATACCCTTGCGGTGAAGATCACGGTTAACCACGATCTGTCCTTCGGTAATGTATCCGGAAAGGTCAGGGATCGGGTGGGTGATATCGTCACCTGGCATGGTCAGGATCGAGAGCTGAGTCACAGATCCTTTCTTGCCCTTGATGATACCGGCACGCTCGTACAGAGATGCGAGATCAGTGTACATGTATCCCGGATATCCACGACGACCTGGCACTTCTTCACGTGCTGCACCGATCTGACGCAGTGCTTCACAGTAGTTGGTCATATCGGTCAGGATAACCAGCACGTGGTATCCGAGCTCGAATGCGAGGTACTCTGCGGTTGTCAGTGCGAGACGCGGGGTGATGATACGCTCGACAGCAGGGTCGTCTGCAAGGTTCAGGAAAACCACGGCGTGCTCAAGGGCACCGGTCCGCTCGAACTCAGCCATGAACTGGTTCTCTTCTTCCTTGGTGATACCCATTGCAGCGAACACCACTGCGAACTCTTCGTCAGATCCCGGAACTTTTGCCTGACGTGCGATCTGCAGTGCAATCTCGTTGTGTGGCAGACCTGCTCCAGAGAAGATCGGGAGTTTCTGTCCACGAACGAGAGTGTTTGTCAGGTCAATGGTTGAGATACCGGTCTGGATAAACTGGCGTGGTGATGCACGTGCCCATGGGTTGATTGCAGCACCAGTGATCTCGAGACGCTTCTCCGGGACGATCTCGGGACCGCCGTCTTTTGGTTTACCTGCACCGGAGAGGATACGACCGAGCATATCCTTGCCCACCGGCATCTTGATCGTCTCGCCGGTGAATCTGACACCACTGTCCTTTCCGATACCGGTGGTAGACTCGAAGACCTGCACTACAACGATATCGTCAGAGGTATCAAGAACCTGACCACGCTTCTCGGTTCCATCAGAGAGAACGATGTTCACCAGTTCCTGGTATCCGATTGGCTCTGTCTTTTCGACAAAGACCAGTGGACCTGCAATCTGGGAGATCGTTCGGTATTCCTTCATCAGGCTGCCTCCCTGAGTTTGGTAAATTCTGCTTCCATACCCTTGATGATCTTCTCGATCTCAGGCTTGTATTCCTTGATGTACTTGATTTGTGGGAGGTCTGACTTTGACTTCAGTCCGGTGATCTGGGCGATCACGACGCCTGCCTTCAGAGCAGTGTTTGCCTGGTCTGAGTAAAAGCGGATTGCTTTCAGCATATCGAACTGCTTGGTCATGTCACAGTAGGTATCCACCGGGTCGTATGCATTCTGTTGGAGGAAGATCTCACGAAGCATACGTGCTACTTCGATGGTGACCTGCTGCTCATCAGGCAGAGCATCTGAACCGACGAGCTGCACGATCTCCTGCAGTTCTGCTTCCTTCTGGAGAACTTCCATTGCCCAGGTACGGAGCGGGTTCCACTCTGGAGAGACCTTCTCGTCGTAGTACGGACCGAGGGTGTCAAGATAGAGTGAGTATGACTGCAGCCAGTTGATAGCCGGGAAG
>QKDV01000180.1 GCA_003251955.1 Methanospirillum hungatei | reverse complement strand
GCATCCCGACTGGCATATGTAGGTCTTACCAGCGAGTTCTTTTGGCCGGGTCATATTGAGCGAAGGAATTTTCTCCGGAAGGTGTCGACCATCATCGGCTCTGATCTCCGGGGCTTTATCAGTCTTCTCACTCTCTCCACTCAAGGCAAGAACAACCGTTTCCCGGCTTCCTGTCCGGTAGATAGTGATGCCTTTCAGCTTAAGCCGCCATGCCATCAGCAGAGCTTCTTCACATTCATCCCGGGTTGCTGATGAGGGCATATTCACTGTTTTGCTGATGGAAGCATGGACATATTTCTGGAATGCAGCCTGCATTAGGATGTGATCCTTCCACGAGATGTCGAGTGCTGTACGGTACAATGCCCTAAATTCTCCCGAAAGCCAGGAGAGATCCTGAATGGTTCCGGTCTTATGAACATGATCAATGACCTCGTCTGTTCGTTTGATCAGTTCATCCCCGGCCAGGTGCATACCGGAGAGGGTCTGTTTAAGGGCTTCCTTGAAGACCGGGTTCACGATGACGAAAGTCTTGCCGACTGTGTTCTTTCTGGTGTAGGCAAATGAGAATATCGGCTCTATCCCGCTGGAACATCCTGCAAGAAGTGAGATGGTTCCAGTCGGGGCGACTGTTGTCATGGCAGCATTGCGAACCGGATAGTCAGTCCAGATACTTCCTTCCCATGAGGGGAATGCCCCAAGGGATGAAGCCAGGATTCGTGATTCATCAACAGAGGTTCTGGTGATCTTCTCCATTACATTCTCGCACCAGTTCCTCCCCTCTTGTGAATCATAGGCAATGCCTATTCTGAGCAGGGCATCATGGACCCCCATCACACCGAGACCGATCTTCCTGGTTTTCAGGGTTGCCTCTGCAATCTGAGGAATTGGATAATTATTGCGTTCGATAACGGTGTCAAGGAACCGTACCGCCATTCTGACTGTCTCTTCCAGAAGTGACTCATTCAAAATTCCATCGCTGATACAGGCATCAAGGTTGATACTCCCAAGCACACAACTTTCGAACGGGAGGAGCGGCTGCTCTCCACATGGGTTCGTAGTGTCAATCTCGCCGAGGTGTGGTGTCGGATTCCGTCTGTTGATCTCGTCATAGAAGAGAATACCAGGCTCGCCGTTCTTCCAGATTCCATCAACGATCCCATTCCAAATCTCCCCTATCGTAACAGTTTTTCCTGAATGAGGGTGTGTGAGCCAGACCGATTCAAAGGCTTTCTGCTCGACAAGATTCATGAACTGGTCGTTGACCATCACCGAGATGTTGAAGTTGGCAATATCTCCCTCTTGTTTCTTGGCAGTGATGAAATCGAGGATATCGGGGTGCCATACGTTGAGGATTCCCATGTTGGCACCACGACGGCGGCCTCCCTGCTTGATCACGTCAGTTGCGGCGTTGAACACCCGCATGAATGAAACCGGACCTGATGCAACCCCGTCGGTGGACCGCACCGGCGATCCCTCCGGCCTTATATGTGAGAAGTTGTAGCCGGTTCCTCCACCGGTCTTGTGGATTATTGCCCCCTGTTTCATCGCCTCGAAAATTCCATCTATGGAATCTGGAACCGGAAGGGTGAAACAGGCTGAGAGCTGCCCGAGCCCAGTACCGGCATTCATAAGGGTGGGGGAGTTCGGAAGAAACCGGAGCGAGATCATCGCTTCAAAGAACCTGTCCTGCTCGACCTTATCATCGGCGAGGGCATGTGCCACTCTGTGGCAGATGTCTTCGAAGGTCTTCTCTCCTTTACGGAGATATCGTGCTGAAAGAATATTATCGACAACAGGAGAGGAAGTCACATTATAAAGAGGATGTGAGATGATTTGAGGAATCGCCACTACCTTTTTACCGGGTTGTTTGATAGATTATCTTACGACCTTGATACGGGTAAGGGCTCGCCCGGAGAAACCTCGTGGGAACAAAATAGTGCCTGCGTGGGCTTCGTTAAGGATTTCTGGAGTTTTCTATACTCATCAATAATGTTGTTTATCTGGTATCACTCCTCTCACCCCACCTCTGGGGTCCGGTATATCTCCGACATATCTGGGAATTAGATGGATATGGAGATGCATGACCGTCTGACCTGCAGCGGTGCCATCATTGATCCCGATGTTGTATCCATCAGGAGTAAACTTTTCATCAAGATATGATCGTGCCATCGTGAGTAGATTCCAGAGGGCAGATAATTCCTCTTCTGTTGCCTCGATGACTGATCTGAAATGACGTTTCGGGATGATCAGAAGGTGCCCCTGAGAAACCGGGTACTTGTCATATTTGGCATAGGCCTTGCAATTTTCCAGGATTACCTCTTCTGGTCTGGGTCTGCAGAATATGCAGGGTTTAATTGTCATAATCTATATCCAGTCTCATGGCAGCCATCACGCTCTCTGTTTTTATTATATCAGTATTTCTGATAGCATGAATGAATTGATTCAGCCAGTATAACACATAGATTCAACCCTGTTAGTGCTTATAAGCAAACAAGAGTTGAACCCACTTCTGCACTCCGGGTTCGTTTGTTCTATCTTTTTTACCCGTGTTGCCCATGTACTATTCGCATTAATATCCTGAAAATCAGAACTTACAGTAAAATCCATCTATGAATCAGACAGATACAACTCTCAAGCGAAGATTATCTGTTCTTCTCTTCGTTATTATTCTCATCTCAACCGCATCGGTGGGCATTGGTGTAGGAAT
>QKDV01000312.1 GCA_003251955.1 Methanospirillum hungatei | reverse complement strand
AGTCAGCTCCCCTGATCAAGAGCTGGCTCTGGGACTTTGGAGATTCAAGTGTCACTGCAGAACAGAACCCGACTCATGTCTACGAGACTCCGGGAGACTATGCTGTGACAGTTCTCTGTCAACTCGTCGATGGTGTGAGTTCCCAGTATGATGTAGGAACCATCACTGTCGGTCCACAGCCGTATGCAAACTTCTACTGGGACTACCTGGACAAGGATGAAACCTGCTGCTACCTAGTCAAATTCACTGACACATCTGTTGGTGCAGCATCCTGGAGTTGGGACTTTGGCGATGGTTTGACCTCAACCGAACAGAATCCAACACACCGTTTCAAGGAAGTTGGTTCATACAACGTAACCCTGACTGTTGATGATGGAGCAGGTGAAACCAGCCTTATGACCCAGACTGTCCAGATCACGGCCGGATATACAACTCCGACCCCGACACCAACTCCAACACCGGTGCCGGGACAAGTGACTGCTGACTTTACATCAAAGGCTATTGGAACTAGGACCATAGCATTTACTGATGCATCAACCGGAGAGATCGAGGATTCAACAACCTGGAGTTGGAGTTTTGGTGACGGAACCGTTGATACAGTCCAGAACCCGACCCATATCTATCCGACTGATGGTCAGTACACAGTTGTCCTGTCTGTCTCAAATGGACAGTTTAGTGATTCTGAAACCAAAACTATCGGTGTCAGATAATACTGAACTCTCTGAATCTTTTTTTAATAATTGTAACCTCTCTGGGCACCAGCAATTTTTAGTTCGTCACAAGACAATTTTTTTGTGAGGAAAAATCCGCGATCTTCATCTTGCGGCTCCATGGTGCTGATCTCCCTAAGATGGAGGGGGAAAATGTGCGCTTGAACTACTGATACTAATATGATAGAAAACCGTCAGAACACTCACTAAAATATAATTTATCTAAATTATGAAATATTTTTGTTACTGGCAAAACCGATCCCTTTCTATCTCCTTTTGATGCAATATTAATCGGAGACCTGCCTTGCAAGAGAAAAAAACGGGTTTTCCTGATTACTTATGGAAATATTTATATTAGAAATAATATATAGGATTTTTATTATCTACGAATGGGGGTCGAATACGTCACTGAACTTTCCATGATAGGTATTATCAGCAAAACCTGAATCCTCAGTGATTCAGGGTGAGGGCAGATAATGAAACCCGGAAGTTGTTTTTGGCCAATGGCCGGCATCCGGGCTATGTGAATGGGGGTTAACTGTGAACTAGGGTTCACCCGTTCATGGATGTGATCATGACTCGATGTGATTTGGGGTGTATGCGATGAAAGAAAAATTATTGATTGCCATGCTCCTGGCTGGGTGCCTTTTATTGGCACTAGTGCCCGGGGTCTCGGCACAAACGTTCAATAACATCGATCAGAATGTCGTCATCAAAGAGGTCCTTCAGGGACACACGATATTCTTCGGTGAAGAACATGTGGATGTGAGTGACTGTATGAACTATGACGGGACAGTTTTCCCGTATGTAGTTACACTCAACGTGGTTCGAAATGTAACCGATGCCATAATGATTGAAAATCCAAGCGATTTCACCTTGCCGACTGACAAGGCTGAAAATGATTGGTATCTCTCTCCTGATGGAGCGGTTCCATATTATACCTCTGATGGATCAACTGTCAAGGCCTTTACCTCGCAGGAGCCATCCCTCAAGTTCAATGTCTGGAATGCAGATACGGACATGAAGGTTGATAATGTCACCTACCGGGGAAATGTTGTCAGGTTCAAGTATGATGTCGATACGAATCTCGATGACATAACAACCCGTCTGGATTACCCTGATGTCGGTTATTACATGAACATGTCAATGATCGCTCCAGATGGCGAACAGCTTCTCCAGTTGATGACTCTTGATACTGGTAGTGGTGTATCCAGCTACAAACCACTGACAGGTCTGGATGTGAGCCCGTCTGCAGGATGGATCTGGCCTGATAACACACAGCCTGGTGGATCAATTGGCTGGTGGACCGGATGGCGTATCGCAGACACCGGTGCAGAAACAGATTATCGGTACGGGCTTGGCACTTACTCGGTGGTAGCTCTCTGTAATGTGAACAATATGTTCAAGAATCACCAGGTATCGACCTACACCTGGCAGGAGAACACACTTACATTAGAGGCACGGCCGCTGAGTATCACCAGTACCAGTCCGACAGGCCGCGATGATTCTTTCACAGCAACTATATCTGGCCTCCCCAACACAGCGTATCAGGTCTTCATCTATGACCAGTGCCCGACTAAGCTGACTGGCAAGATCTGTGACCGACCACCATACATCTCTGGTGACCGGACTCAACTTGCAGCAAGTGGTATTGTTCTGGATCCTGAAGATGGAGCATACACAACCGGTCTAAAGTACGTGGTTGACTGCTGCACACAGAATACCACCATCAGAGAACTGGTCCCATCCGGTGATGCATTCCCGTCTCTGGGTAACTCAGTCCTTGAAGCAGGAACCCGGTATTATGCAAATGTTACAACCGGGTCTGCTGACAGTGATGGGTATGGAACTGCGACAATCCCATTCTGGGTTGATACAACAGTAAACGCAAGTACCTATACTGTTCAGGTTCAGGACATTGATTACCAGCAGAAGGCTGACACCACTGTGACTGTATCCCAGGGTGCATTATCAGCATCTGCAATGACTGTCAATGGAACTGC
>QKDV01000139.1 GCA_003251955.1 Methanospirillum hungatei | reverse complement strand
GGTTCGAATGACAGTAATTCTGATATTGAATGGGATCCTCTGGGGTTTGATCAAACTGATGAGATAGGTGAGTACAACTTTAAGATTCCGGTAATTCAGGAAGGTGGGATAAATGTACGTGTTCTCTTCCCCGGTGATGGGCAATATTCTCCATCTGAAAGTAAGGTAATCAGTCTAATGGGCAAGAATGCCTGAACGGTATTATCATCCTTTTGTAAGACAGTATAATTCTTTTTAAATTATTGGCCTAAACTGTCCCCTGTTTGAAAAATAAGAGGATTATTGGTTATTGTTAAGGAACTTATCCGGCTCCTTTACAAATGCGTCAAGGCACCCTTTATTGCAGAAGTAATATTTCTTGTTCTGATATGTTGTTGTGAATTCTGCAGTTTCTGTCTTTACTTCCATTCCGCAAACCGGGTCGATAGCAATGGTATCCGGCATGATATTGGAGTTTTGTATTCGGATTGGGGGAGTATATCTTCGTAAAAGTAATGAGAGCGATATCACAGTTACCGATGAGAGTGCCATGGCTAGGGCACCATACTCAGGCCTGAAAATAATCTTCGGGTAGAAAAGTCCAGCTGCAAGAGGGATGAGTATTATATTGTACGCAAATGCCCAGAAGAGATTGAGTCTGATTCTTCCCATCACTTTGCGAGACAACTGTATTGCGGCGACTACATCGGTTATCTCATCTCTTACAAGTATGATATCTGCACTCTCGATTGCAACATCAGTTCCTGAACCTATTGCAATTCCTGTGTCAGCCTTGGCAAGTGCAGGGGCATCATTGATCCCGTCTCCTACAAAAGCCACTACTTCTTTCTGTTGCTGAAGCCTGGATACTTCTTTTTCTTTATCATCAGGGAGTACACCGGCAATCACCCGGTCGATTCCTACCATCATTCCTACAGCTCTCGCTGTCCTCTGATTATCACCAGTCACCATTCCTGCCGAGAGTTGCATCTTTTTCAGCCCTTCAACCGCTGCTTTAGATGATGGTTTCACCGAATCTGCGATAGAAATGAGACCCAGAAGTTGATCATCCCTAGATACCAGAACCGTTGTCTTACCCTCTTCCTGCCTTTGTTTAATCTTAATTTCAGCGTCAGATTCAGCTTTTATTCCGGCTTCTTCTATAATCTGCTGGTTTCCTGCACGGATCAACCCCCCAGCTATGACTCCTGTAAGTCCTTTCCCCGGGAGATAGGTGAATCCGCTGACCTCGGCAGGGTCAACTCCTTCCTCTCCTGCTTTTGTGAGAATTGCTTCCCCGAGAGGGTGGGTTGAAAGATGTTCAAGACCTGCAGCAAAGGAGAGGAGAAGTGAACGTGAACCGGTAAATACATCGACATCAGTTACTACCGTTTTTCCCTGTGTAAGGGTGCCGGTCTTGTCAAAGAGCACCGTGGTCAGCCTGTCTGAAATCTCCAGGCTTTCTCCGTTTCTGATAAGAATCCCCAGTTCTGCTCCTCGTCCAACACCTACCGTGATTGCTGTTGGTGTGGCTAGTCCTAGTGCACACGGGCATGGATCATTGTCTGGAGTGCAAACTGTAGGCCTGCACCAGCGACAAAGAACCAGAAGAGAAATGCTCCAAATGCGATCACCAGAACAACTGGAATGAACCAGGTAACAACAGTGTCCGCAATCTTCTGAACCGGTGGTTTTGATCCCTGGGCATCCTCCACCATTCTAATGATCCGTGAGAGCATCGTGTCAGCTCCTACGCGTTGTGCCTCAAATGTCAGACTTCCCGTTGTGGCGAGAGTGCCGGCAACGACCTCATCTCCGGGGAGTTTTTCAGCAGGGAGAGGCTCGCCGGTTACCATGGATTCATCGACAAAACTGGAACCTGAAGAGACTGTCCCGTCTACCGGGATCCTGTCACCCGGCCTGATGACGACCATGTCACCGACAACCACCTCCTCAACTGGCACTCGGATCTCTTCCTCTCCCCTGATAACACCTGCAGTATCGGCTTGAAGCCTGATGAGTGACTGTATTGCTGATGAGGTCCTTCCTTTAGCCCTTGCCTCCAGGTATCTTCCCAGCATGAGAAACGATGTGAGCATGATCGCGGTTTCGTACAGGATGTAACTCATGTCCAGAACAATTCCGAATGTTCCAAGCACACTTGCTAGATATGCAACCGTTGTGCCCATCGCATACATGACATCCATGTTCAGGGTCCGGTTTCGCAAGGATGTTAAAGCAGCCCTGAATATCGGCATGCCCAGCCAGAAAAATGCCGGAGTAGCTATCAGGAACTGGAGGTAAACAAGGGTATGCATCAAATCTTCAGGTGCTGCCATCATTCCCATGAGCACTGCAGATATGGCAAATCCAACGATAACTCTCGTTAGTTTATCATGGAGATCAGCTTTAATCTCGGCTTCCCCTCCTCTGAGGGTTCCTTCTTTATCTGTGCCAAGATACTGGTAACCTGCCTCCGTTATGGCATCCCGCATCTGAAACAGAGTAACAATGGAGGGATTGTATGTGACATATGCACGTTCTGTCCCAAGGTTAACCGTTACAGCCACAATACCATCCAGACTTTTCAGGGCGGCCTCAATGGTCTGAACACAGATAGCACAGGTCATACCGCCAATCCGGATTGTGACCTGTTCATTAATAACCCCGTAACCGGTCTTCTCTACCGTCCTTGTAAGTGTTTCAGGGTTTGTCACAGCAGGATCATACTCAACAACAGCCTTTCCTGTTCCAAAGTTAACCTGTGCATTGCTCACTCCATCAGTAGAAGACAGTCCCTTCTCCAGGTTTATTGCACAACTGGCGCAATGCATCCCTGAAATTGCCAGCTCGATCTTCTTCTGTTGTTCATCTGCCATTTCTTTTCAAGTCCTCCTTGGTTTTTCTCTTCATACCAGTTTTTGTGCTATACAGGTTGGTGGCCTGTATCATCATTATCATTTTGTGGTGTAGAGTCTTGCTGCAAGTTTCTTAAAATGAAAATGATGATCACTATTGATATGATTCTCTGCACCGGCCAGATATCATCCTGTTGGCAGAATCCGAAATGTACCCTCTCCTCAATAAAAAGTCGGATTTCAGAGGCGATTGAGGGTGATGCCTCTTTTATCTCGTTCCCAGAACAGGTTACTACCGGGTGGGATCCTCTGGATGGACAGAACTTTGTTCAGTCTGAAAATGATGAGATCGTTTCTGTCCTGAGAGAATATGCCCGTGATTTTTGTATCGGAATTCTCGGGTCGTATCGTGAAATTCATCAGCCAAGTCCCCGAAATACTGCTATCGCCATAGCTCCTGATGGGCATATACTTGCACGGTATTCAAAAATGCATCTTTTCTCCCCAGGGCATGAGGATCAGGCCTATGATCCCGGAGAAGAGATTGCACTCTTCTCGTACGAAGGCTGCCGGTGTGGAATTGCAATCTGTTATGATCTCAGGTTCGCAGATCTTTTCAGGCTCTACCGGGATGCAGGAGCAGATCTGGTTCTCGTGCCAAGTGCCTGGCCAGCCTCTAGGATGCGTCATTTTGAACTCTTTACCACAGCCAGGGCTGCAGAGTTTCAGATGTATATTGCAGGGATTAATACAGTTGGGGAGACACCGGTTGATCGTTATACTGGTGGATCACTTGTTGTTGGTCCGGACGGGACTGTAATATGCAGGGGGTCAGATGTTGAAGAACTTCTCTTTACTGATATCAAACCTGATCATGTTGCAGCGGTTCGTGAAAGTTTTCCCGTACATAGTGACAGAAGGGATGTGTTGTATCAAAACCTCATAAGATAATTTTACCAACAGTTCTACCTGAAGGAATTCTGGATTGTGTTTACTTGAAAGATTCAGTAAAGGGATTGGCATCTTTCTTGTAACTCTTAGTCATTCCGGATTTCCTTATTAAACAAAATCACAATTTTTCACAAACAAATGTCATCATAGAGAATTGTATCCCTGATCCTGCATGTAAATTCAACTTATTATAGTGGATGATAAATAGTGCCTGTTTTCAAAAAAAGGTGGATAATATTATTATTGGGAACTCTGTGTCTGATTCACACCAGTTGCTTTGTATTGGATATTTGGTTCGGCGTAGAGAACATTGGTGACATTCCTGTAGTACGAGAGTCCCTGCTCTGTTGTCATATTTACCTGAAGTGATACAAGCTGAAGGCCTGGCATTCCATATGCTGAATAATCAGTCATAACTGAAGCCTGAATTGCCGCATTTGTAGAGTTTGCATAAACAAGCATG
>QKDV01000128.1 GCA_003251955.1 Methanospirillum hungatei | reverse complement strand
TCCCTGGAAAATATCTGCAGATGTCATGGATTTGGCATCTTTCATTCCCTCATCCAGATATCCATCAATCATATAGAATGAGCGCTTTTCCGGTGATATAGACCAGAACTGCTTGGCAAATCTGTCAATTCCAGAAGTAGCCGACCCGATGAGAAGGATTGAACTGCCGGGGATAAATCCCCCTTCAAGGGCCAGATCAAGGCCGTTAATTCCGGTTGAACTTCTTCCTTTATATGCACGAATTACGATCCGGCCAGTATCTGCTTCATCAGGCATAACTTATCAGATATTATTCTGGTGATGCGTACGGTATCATTATATTTTCCCCTAGTAATTAGATATTACAACAATATGGTGGGGGGCTCTTTTCAACATAACTGGAGAACATACTGGCTCAAGACCGGTATGAAAAGGCCTGCCCACTGATTGGGCAGAGAGATGGCACTGAAGATTAAGATTGGCAAAGGGAAATCTAAGTCCGACGGAGAGAGCGGAAGCCAGGATACCGCATCCGGGCGAACTGATATTTTAGTAAAAAAGCCACAGTTGATCTCACGCCTTAAGAAAACCGAATCCGCACCTGGGCAGACAGAAACAGCGCCCCAAATTGTATCAGAACCCGCAAAATCCGGTCTAAAAAAGTTTCCCAGTCTGAAAAAACTGAAATCAAAAGAAGATACCGGGCTCAAAGGTGAGGATCAGTCCGGGAGTAGTAGTCCTGCCGAAGAAAAATCTAAAAAACGAGGTTTTCTCAGTAAACTTACCTCCATCACTCCTCAGAAACAAAGAGAGGTTTACAATCCGGATATTCATGGGCCTGTTGTTGATCTTACTTACGTTCCTCCTCCAGGGGTAGAGGAGATTGAGGTATATCCTGTCAATCCTCCTTTTGCATATGTCAGGATCACCTACAACTATCCAAATCATGAGTACCTCTATGAGGTTGTAGAACCTCTTTACACAGATTCTGAGAAGAAACTGCTCGATGAACTGAAGAAAGGAATTTTCGAAAGGGTGAATGTGAACACCCGGCAGATCTCCCGTGAGATTGCTGCTGAGCTCCTCGAAGAGATGATGAACGAGGTTTTTGCAGATTATGCAATTCACCTTGATCCAAAGACCTATGCCAAGATCCACTACCAGTTGCACAAGGACTTCCTGGGCAACGGGATGGTTGATGCAGTCATGCATGATCCATTGATTGAGGATATCTCCTGTGATGGGATCGAACGGTATCTCTTTGTGTACCACTCGAAATACGAGTCGATGGAGTCAAATCTGAAGTATCTTGATTCCGGGGATCTCGACTCATTTGTTACCAAACTGGCACAACGGGCTGGAAAGCACATCTCTGTAGCTGAACCGATGCTTGATGCTACAATGTCGGATGGGTCTCGTATCCAGATGACACTTGGCACTGAGGTCACTGCCCACGGCTCAACATTCACTATTCGTAAGTTTAAGGAAGTCCCCATCACTCCGACCGATCTTGTGGAATGGGGTACTTTCTCACCACTCTCGATTGCATTCCTCTGGCTTGCAGTGGAAAATGCAAAGTCATGCATCTTTGCCGGTGGGACTGCATCTGGAAAAACAACATCTCTCAATGCCATCTCCCTTTTTATCCCGCCACTTGCGAAGATTGTCACCCTTGAGGATACCCGTGAACTTAAACTCCCCCATGCTAACTGGATTCCAAGTGTGACGAGGGAGTCCTTTGACATAGCGGGGAAAGGGGAGATCGACATGTATGAACTCCTCAAAGCTGCTCTCCGTCAGCGTCCCGAGTATCTGATCGTCGGTGAGGTTCGTGGCAAGGAGGCTCTCACCCTCTTTCAGGCGATGAGTACCGGACATGTAACTTACTCTACGATGCATGCAGATTCGGTTGCGAGTGCAGTCCACCGCCTTGAAAATCCCCCGATATCTGTACCAAGGAACATGCTCTCAGCTCTGAACCTGATCTGTGTACAGGTCCAGGCCAGGGTCGGAGGGCAGCGAATCAGACGTAACAAGCAGATCATTGAGATCCTGGATATTGATCCCAGGACAAATGAATTGATCACTAACGAGGTCTTCCGCTGGCGTCAGGCTACCGATGAGATCACTTACTCGGGTAAATCGTATATCCTTGAGGAGATCATGGAGGCCCACGGATGGGATGAGGAACGGATAAGCCGGGATCTTATGCAGCGACAGGAGGTTCTCGAATGGATGCGTCAGCATGAGGTCCGCGACTACCGGGAAGTAAGCAACATCGTGGTCTCGTACTTCAGGGATTCTGAAGGGCTGATGGAAAAGATCCGGTCCGGTGCCAATGAACTCATATGAACGGTTCTGCTTCAACCTGCTTGGCAGCAGGATGCTTGCCCGTCGAGACAAGTATTTTGATCTGATTGCAAATCTCCGTTCTGCCAGAATGGGAATCACGTTTGAGGCATATATTGCAACAGCAGTGGTAACTTCTGCCATTGTCGGAGTGGCAGGCTCCATTTTGGTTGCACTGATTGTATACCTGCTCAATATTCCTGCCCTGATTACGTTTAAAGGAAACATTCCGCAGGATATCGCTG
Source organism: Methanospirillum hungatei (assembly GCA_003251955.1). Lineage (GTDB taxonomy): Archaea > Halobacteriota > Methanomicrobia > Methanomicrobiales > Methanospirillaceae > Methanospirillum > Methanospirillum hungatei_A. The sequence goes on along the minus strand of QKDV01000128.1, from coordinate 145 downwards.
CCGGTATCAACCAGTTCTCAGTCTACTCCCTGGTGGCAGGCACAATCATTGCCGCAATAGTCTCTTTCATCACTTTTAGCGGATTCGCATATCTCATCTATCTCATCTACCCGTCGGTTGTGGCAGGCTCCAGACGGAGGGATAT
>QKDV01000260.1 GCA_003251955.1 Methanospirillum hungatei | reverse complement strand
TAACAGGGGACGAGATCCACATCCATCCCCTTGATTGTGGCATTCACATACGGATGTTCGGCGTACTTCTCCACGATCTGCTCGGCATGACGGGTAGCAATCGCATGTGCGAGAGAGAGCCCCTCGCGTTCGAGTTCCTCACGAGGAAGATCTGGGTCAAAGAGCATGAAGATGTCGAGATCGCGATCACCTCTGACACAGGTTCTGCGTGCCACCGATCCGACAAGCATCCCTTTTGCCATCCCTCCGGCATTTATCTCACCGATCAGAAGATTGGCAAGGGCATACATCCGATCCAGTTCATCTCCGGTCGGGCGAATCTCTTCCAGAACCTTCTCCTCAAGTGCTGTTCGTTTATTCTCTCCGGTCACAGCCTTACCTCCAGCATGTCTGTATATATCGGCCCCTGGGGTGTCAGTTCACTCTTCTTGAGGACGAACCTGTCCACTGGAAATGACCCTTCACATGAACTGCTGATCCCGGCAACCTCTTTGAAAATATCAGGGTGAAACTGCCGTATTCGTGCCAGCGTGATATGCGCCCTAAACTTTCTGCCTTCTGCAGGGATCCCGAGGGGAACCAGGGCTTTCTCAATTGATCCTGCCAGTATTTTGCAGTCTCCGGGATCCTGGACATCTCCCCAGATGACCCTGGGCGAACGCGGGCTGTTCAGGGTTATCGATCCCAGGTCAAGGGTAAATGGCGCACTGGTAACTTTCTGAAGGGCTGCAGTGATCGGAGGCAGTCGCGATCCTTCCACCTCCCCGATAAACTTGAGCGTGATGTGCATATCATCTGGATGCACCATTGTGAGTCGTGCACGGCTTGAGCGAATCATCTCCTGGGCCTCTGCGTACTGGCTCTTGATCTCTTCAGGGATCTCTATCGCGATAAACAGCCGTACCATGATGCTTAAAAATCTGAGTGCATGGGGCATAAAGAGAACGGGGAAGTCCGGTAGCACCGTTTTATCTGACACTGGCTCTGCAAGGCAACAAAATATACGGTTGCTGATGCTATCATAAGATACAGGGGTCACATGAAAGACGGGGCAGGCTTCATCGTATATACCCTAGAATTTTGTCCGAGATGTGAGATTCTTAAGGAATATCTGGCATCGCACGGCATTCAGTTCAGCATAGCCGATATGTCATCAGCCGCTTCACTGACTGAGCTTCGGGTGAATGGCGTTTTTGTTCAGGAGGCACCGGTTCTTCAGATGGGGAAGAAGTTCCTTACAAGTAAGGAACTTTTCGGGGGTTCCGACTCAGTGAATGAGAATGCTATCGCAGCCCTTCAGTAGGAAGGCGGCATGGGACGCATATCAAAGCAGATAACACTTGATGGTCTGTCGATCCCGGCAATGCCGTCCGTCAGGACAAGTGACGGACATATTCTTGAATGGGATCGGGAGAAGATAGCGAAGCAGATTGTCAAGGAGACACGACTTGTCGAGACCTTTTATGGGTATGAAGGCGCAGACGAAGAATGCGCCCATGAGATTGCCCGTGAGGTAGAGGAACGTATCAGAAAACTTGGTCTCAAGAGTTTATCCGGTCCGCTGATCAGGGAGATTATGAACATGGTTCTCCTTGAGCACGGGATGGTTCAGTACCGCAACGTCTGTACAAGGGTAGGAACCCCGGTGTATGATGCCCATCTGATCGATGTCGGTCGGGGGTTTGAGGCAAAGGATAACGCGAACCTGCAGGAGAATGCAGAGACCTCGCACAAGAAGAAGGCAGACAAGATCAGCAAGGAGCAGTATCTGCTCCAATTGCCGCCGCATCTTGCAGACCGACACCTCTGTGGCGACCTGCATATCCATGACCTCGAGTACTTCGGGAGCAGACCGTTCTGTCAGGATTGGGATCTCAGATACTTCCTGTATTATGGGCTGATGCCAGACGGGAATGGAACCAAGGCATCTGTTGCAGGTCCGGCAAAGCGGGCAGAGGTCGCTGTGCTCCATGCGGTCAAGGCTCTAGGGTCTGCACAGACGAACTTCGCCGGAGGCCAGGGCTACTACAACTTCCTTACATTTCTTGCTCCGTTCTTTGAACGGATGCCGTATGGAGAGATGAAGCAGCTCATGCAGATGTTTGTCTATGAGATGACCCAGATGATGGTCGCCCGTGGTGGCCAACTCGTCTTCTCATCTGTACAGCTCTCTCCTGGTGTTCCGAGGCTCTGGAAAGACAAACCCTGTGTGTATAATGGGAAGGTCTGGAACGGCAAACAGGCCCCCGTTAAAACCTACGGGGAGTTCGAACGCGAGGTGCGTCTCCTCTTCAAGGCACTCATGGAGGTGATGCTTGAGGGTGATTACTGGGGTAAACCATTCAACTTCCCGAAACCGGAGATCAGTATTGAGCCCGACTTCATGCAGGAAGATGAACAGTTTAATCTTGCTCATCCTGATCTTCCGACATATACTGATCTTTATCTGCTCACCTTCGAGTTGGCATCAAAGTTCGGCACCCCGTACTACGATAACCAACTCCCGGCATACAGGGGAGCTGGAGAGGGGATCTCATGCTATCAGTGCTGTGCTTACCAGTTCTCAACCGTTGCGGATCAGGACAAGGATTTTGACCGCAAGCTCCTCTTCGAGGATGGGATGCACTTCTCAATGGGTTCGTGGGGTGTCGTCTCGCTTAACTGTCCGCGTGCATCATACAAGGCAAACGGTGATGAGGAGAGACTCTTTGCCGAATTGAAGGCACTCATGGAT
>QKDV01000302.1 GCA_003251955.1 Methanospirillum hungatei | reverse complement strand
TTCAGTTCAGATTCAAGTTTCAGGGTTTTATATAGAGAACGGGCAACTGTGGAACATCCAATGTACTTGAAGAGAAACATGTCCTCAACGACAAAGTTGACGTCCATTACGATCTCCCAACAAAATCAAGGACCGATCTGATGACTCCATCCATGTTAAGGTACTCAAACTGTGAGAATCGTCCAACAAGGGAGATCTCTGCTGATGAAAAATAATCCCTGATAATCTTCATATTCTGTTGCCAGGCCAGATCGTAAACTACGTAGGCAAACTGATGCCGGACTGCGAGAGCCGTCCTGACCTTTTCCGGGTCCAGTATTCCTGCATCTCCAAGAGCACTGATTGTATCCCTGACGACCTCTGCATTACTCATCTGATCTGTCTTGTCACCGGCATTGTAAGTGATCTCGGCAAGAATTGAGGAACACCCATTAGGAGCAACTTCTGTTGAGAAGTTTGAGGGGAAGGATATCCTGTTTGCTGCTGTTCCTTCCTTCTCTGGGAGATACATCCAGGAGAAGGGAAGAGTTTGACCGTTCAGACCTATCCCGACGCATACAATCGAGTTATACTTGAGATCACTGATTGCTGTTCTAACCTCTTCTGGGAGATCAGTAAGGCATAACTGCAGGCTCTGAAGAGGAAGGGTACTGATTAATCTGTCAGCCCGGATTGTTTCTGTTCCATTGCTGATCTCCCATTGGTCTCCGTTTTTGTGAATTGTCGAAACTTTATACCCTGTCCTGATCTGGTTCGATACCGGACGTGCTATTGCTTCAATAAGTGCCTCGATTCCACCTTCTACCGGGTATGAAAAAACTGACTGATGTGCATATCCTTCGGTTTCAATTCCCACGGCAGCTTTGATAATATCCTCGACCGGTGGACGTGGAACACGACCTTCAACCCAGTGAGCAGAAATCTGATCCAGTGGATAGTTCCAGATCTTCTCATTGTATGGAACGAGATAGGCTTCTGCAATACCTTTCCCAAACGTATGGTAGATCCATTCTTTGAAGTTTTTTGGATCTTTCAGTTCACCCTTCTCTAGGGCGATACGTGTCTTAATAAACTCGTTCAGGCAGACAAAACAGTCTTCTTTTGGCAGTTCATATAGTCCGTTCTCAAAGGGATATTTGATATAACGATTTTTGAAAAATACTTTCGTATCTCTCTTTCGTTCACCACGGTTCTCCTCGAGAACCTGATGCATGAAGGAAAGTACCTCCTGATCCCGGGAGAAGATGATATGGGAACCGCCGATATCAAATGTGAATCCGTCTGTGGTTATGGATTTACAGAGACCACCGATACGGGAGTCCTGTTCGAGCACCAGAACATCTTCACCCTGTTTGGAAAGGAGGCGGGCCAGAGTTACTCCTGCCAGTCCACCTCCGAGGATTGCCGTCTTCACCTCTTATAAATGGGAAGTACAGTAATAAAGTGATACCTGATAGAAACTCAATATCGGCCTGTTTTTACATAGATTATATATCAGAGAATCCTGCTTCTCCGCAGATTTCTGAGTGACTGATCTAGCATCCTGTTGCAGTCTTTGATGATCGGTTCTCCATGACCTGGAAATATTGTCTGCACCGGGAGTTGAACGAGTTTTTCAAAAGCTTTGACGAACGGAAGTTCATATGTTCCCTCAGTTCCCCATATTATCAGGGGAGAATCACCAGAAAAGAGCAATTGTTCTTCCCTACAGTAGATGCAGATCGAATCTGTGCTATGTCCGGGAACATGGATAAGATCAAAATTATTTCCATCCACCTGCACAGTCTCTCCTCCTTTAATCACGTGATCGATCCCGTTCAGGTATGCAGAGTATGCGTAGGTTGTCACTGGCCAGGTTGCTTTGATATCCCTGAGTATCTTGGTATGATCATAGTGACTGTGTGTCAGGATCACCTGACATACCGGTTGACTCCTTCTCTCGTACTCGAGTTGTTTTAGGGCGGGAAGAATCTGGGGATCACACCCGGTGTCTATAAGAATTCCCCAATTATTCTTATCGCCTGAATTAGGGTTGTCATCTGATAATTGAGAACAAAGATATGCGTTAGAGGTGTAGACTTCTGATCCTTCTGTCAGATTTCTTACCTCCATATTTCTATACCTCCTGATTCCTGCCTGCATATGCTGTATCATCCATGACTTGTGAAATTGATATTATCAGGGATCTTCGTTCCCATCCTATATACTCAGACAAACTTACTCCTCTTCAGGTTACGTAGTGACTCTTCTAACATATGTCTGACTCCTTCAAGGATCGGATCTCCATGACCTGGGTAAACTTCCTTCACTTCATATGAGCATAGTCGCTCAAAAACCGTGAGAAAAGCAGGGTTGTATACACCATCGTCCGTGTATATTCGGATTGGGATGTCTCCTGAAAAGAGAACACCTTCGTCATGGCAGAAATAACAGATTGAATCCTCACTATGGGTTTGTCCCCATATTACCTCACAGTCATGATCCCCGATGCGGACCATCTGTTTATCCTGCAAGGGTATTATCCCGTTAACCCGGCTCTCCGGATGGGCATAAACCGGAACAGGGTATCTGTCAAGAATTTCATGGAGGAGTCCGGCATGATCAAAGTGGGAATGGGTGAGGAAGATCTGATCAACTGGTTTTTTTCCGATCCCTGTCCGGATTGTTCTGAGTTCACCAAGTATACTCACATCACGGCCTACATCGATAAGACTGCTTAGGTCGTTCAGATGTAG
>QKDV01000062.1 GCA_003251955.1 Methanospirillum hungatei | reverse complement strand
TATCATATATTGTCCCAGGGTTCGAACCGGGGATGAGACTATTCTCCTTGATGAAGAAGGAAAGGCTTTCATCTCAGAGGAACTCTGTGTCGGATGTGGTATCTGCGTAAAAAAATGTCCTTTTGAAGCGATCGATATCATCACCCTTCCAGAGGAACTTGAGTATCCGACACACCGGTATGGACCAAACAGTTTCGTGCTCTATGGAATGCCGGCACCAATACAGGGGAAAGTCACCGGTGTGCTTGGTGCAAACGGTATCGGTAAATCCACATCAGTAAATATTCTCTCAGGCCAGCTCATCCCAAACATGGGATTCTTCGAGGGAGAGGCAAAATGGGAGTCTATCCTGAAGAAGTACACCGGTACTGAACTCTTTGATTACCTTCAGCTCCTCTCTAAAGGTGGTGTAAAGGTATCAGTCAAACCTCAGTATATTGATGTAATTCCTAAGGTCTTTGATGGAGTTGTCAGGGATCTCCTGAAGACCACCGATGAACGTGGGGTACTGGACCACTACATAGAAAAACTCTCACTCTCCGGAATTCTTGACCAGAGTATAAAACTCCTTTCAGGTGGTGAACTCCAGCGTGTTGCCCTCACCGCTGCCCTTGCACGAGAGGCAGACTTCTACTTCCTTGATGAGGTAACACCTTTCCTTGATATTCACCAGCGTATGGCTGCAGCTGAAGTGATCAGAGAACTGGCAGAAAAGAAACCTATTGTCCTGATTGAGCATGACATAGCCATCCTTGATATGCTCGCAGATACTGTGCATGTCGCTTATGGTAAACCTGCAGTCTTTGGTATCATTACAAGGCCAAAAGGAGTCAGGGTCGGCATCAACCAGTACCTTGACGGGTTCCTTGCTGAAGAAAACGTCAGGATCCGAGACTATCCTGTCACTTTTGAAGTCAGAACCCACGATGAGGGTGCAAAGAAGAATCAGTTGATGCAGATTCCGGTCATGTCAAAGAAGTTTGATCGGTTCTCACTGAATGTCAATGGAGGAGATATCAGGGCAGGTGAAGTGATCGGTGTGGTCGGTGCAAACGGTATTGGAAAGTCAACCTTTGCCCAGCTCCTTGCAGGAACTGTAAAGCCTGATACCGGAGAGATGACCGATACAGTCAGGATCTCATATAAACCACAGTATGTAAAGACAGACTCAACCGATACAGTTGAGTTCACCCTGCGTCAGATTACAAAGGCCTTCGATTCAGGAAGGTATCAGCATGATATCATTGAGCCGTTGTCGCTTGAGCCGATCCTCCAGTCACCGCTTAATACTCTTTCAGGTGGTGAACTTCAGCGTGTTTCAATTGCAGTCTGCCTCTCCAGGGATGCTGATCTCTATGTGCTTGATGAACCGAGTGCTCATCTTGACGTAGAACAGCGGATGAAACTTACCAAGGTCTTCAGACAGCAGATAGAAGGGAAAGAGGCCGCTGTTCTTGTGATTGATCATGATATCTATGTTATTGATATCATCAGTGAGCGCCTCCTTGTATTTGAAGGAACACCAGGTGTAGAAGGTCATGCAACCGGTCCGTTTGACATGCGTGAAGGTATGAACAGGTTCCTTAAGGAACTGAATGTCACCTTCAGGCGTGACAAGAGTGGAAGGCCACGGATCAACAAACCAGGATCATTCCTTGATAGGGATCAGATCGCCAGGGGTGAATATTACTACCAGGACCCTGACGAATAAGACTTAAATTCCGTCATAACTTTTTTTGAATTTTATCAATCCAATATCGAAAAAAATCTAGTATTCCGCTTTTTAGTGACGGACATAAAAAAAGATTCGTACCAGGAGAGTTCAAGTAGTGATACTCTGACCTGACGGGAATGAGATTGTTGATGTCACTGGTGAAGTCGTGCCTGTTGAATTAACAGTTGTATTAGTCTGATTTACAGCTGCTGATGTGACTGTTGCAGTCGGCGCTGCAGTTTTGACCGGAACCGGCACTGTTGTTGAAACAGGAGTTACTGTCTGATTTGCACTTGTCTGGACGGAAGATACAGGAGTAGTATTCACCGGTGCTGATGTGACTACAGGCACAGTAGTTGTTACGTTGTCACTAACCTGCGTCGGGACAGAAAGGATCGTGGCTGAACCCGATGATACAGGAGCAGACACAGTAGGCACTGTAGTAATAACAGATGCAACAGTCTCCACCGGGGTTATGCTCACCGGTGCTGATGTAACAGCAGGAACTACAGTTGAACTGCTGGTAACCTGAGTCGGAACAGACAGAATCGTTGGCGAGCCTGACGACACAGGAACTGACGCCGTTTGTGCAGCAGTAACAGGAACCGTCTGAACCAAGGTAGGAGCACCTGTTGATTCAGCCTGCATTGCAGATACAGGAGCAGTCGTTACAACCGGAGCGGCGATCTGAACTGGAGATGTACTTGATGTGACTGCAGTTGTTGACTGGGCCTGCATCGGAGTTACAGTGGATGAACCCTGGGATGGAGTCTCTGAATTCTCTCCCGGCTTTATTACAACCGGGGCTCCCCCGGTTGAAAGAGACATTTCAGAACTGGTACCTGGAGTATACTGTGCAGATTGATCAGCCACTGTATCACCAACCTTAAAAGTGATCATCGGGGTACCACTTGAAAAATCGTTTTCACCTGATAGAACAATCAGACGTTCATCAAAGGTTCCTGTACCACCGTACTTTCCGGTCTCCTTGACTCTGATGCTTCCCTGCTTCACACCGTTTACATATGCTGT
>QKDV01000212.1 GCA_003251955.1 Methanospirillum hungatei | reverse complement strand
TTTCACCCGCAGCGCTAATGTATGAGCATCCAATGGAGAATAAAAAACCTGGCGCCGTTATGATCCGCTTCGGTGAACTATTTCTGAAGAGTGAGCCGGTGCGGCGACAGTTCATGAAGGTACTCATTGGCAATATCAAGTCTGCACTAACCAGTCATGAGATTGAATATACCATTGAGGACAATAGAAGTCGAATTCTTGTCCGTTCTGAAACACCTGAAGCGTTGATTCCTCTACTTAGTCATATCTTTGGAGTCGTGGACATTGCCCCTGCTCTTCTGACTGAACCATCACTCCCTGCTCTCTGTAACGTAGCTGGGGAACTTGCATCTATGAACCTTCGACCCGGTATGAGTTTTGCCATCCGTGCGAGACGTGATCAGGTACCCGGTTTTACAAGCCAGCAGCTCGGTGCTGAAGCAGGTGGAGCAGTACTGGATGCAGTCCCTGGAGCCAGAGTAGATCTCACTCATCCTGATTATGAGATTTATCTTGAAGCCCGGAAAGAGGGAGGGATTGCATATGATATCCGGATATCGGGCCCTGGAGGTCTGCCATATGGGACTCAGGGTTCTGTCCTATCTCTTCTATCTGCAGGGATTGACTCTCCGGTTGCATCTTGGATGATGATGAAGCGTGGTTTGAAGGTACATTTCCTCTATATCGACACCGGGAGCTGGGCAGGTTCTGACTGTCTCAATAATGTTCTACGTAACCTGGCTGCACTCTCATCATGGGTGCCGGGAATCCGTCTTTCACTAAATATTGTCCATGCGCAGCCGTTATTTGATCTTCTTATGCATGATTGTGAGCCGCGATACCGGTGTGTCTTGTGCAAACGAGGTATGCTTACGATCGCTGAAGCATATGCAGAAAAACAGAAGCTTCATGCAATTGTTACCGGTGACAACCTTGGCCAGGTGGCAACCCAGACATTGCAGAATATAGTTACAATTTCCTCATCACTCACCATTCCGATTCTACGTCCGCTCATTGGATTTGATAAAGAGGAGATCATCAATCTCGCCCGGAAGATAGGGTCTTATTCTAATGAACCTGGTGATACGTCCTGTAGGGTAGTCCCACCAAAACCTGCAACTGCCGCGGAGCAGCAGGTCATACAAGAACTGGAAGAGAGGCTGGGGATAAAAATGGTTATTTCTGCTTTACTCAATTCAGTTAAGAGAGTCAGCGCACTCAATGGGGTCGTAAATAGTGAAGATAAAGAGCCTGAAAAAATAGATTGTCTAGTTTAAATAAATCAGGTGTCTTTCACCTCCAGACCCGCTTCTTTTGCAATCTCTACAAACATATCCCCGACATATTGTGCCTGCCCGTCTGTGAGACCATATGGGTTGAACTTCCAGACCTTTGTCGACCCTGCAATGATCCCGGTTATACCCCTCTCACGAAGGGCACTGATCAGGAAGAACCCTTTTTTCTTGTGAGTCTTGGCAATCTTATCAAAGGAATCAGTGGTGTTCATCCTCGTAAGAGGGTGCTTTCGTGGGTACTCACTCATAACCCGAGTCCCATCGATCGAACAGAGGGTATCCACGATCTGGTTACACCTCATCAGGTGCTGATCGTATTGTTTCACCCTCTCTTTCACATGAGGGAACGAGGCCATCATTCCGACAGAAGTAACACCCATCAGTGTGCATCCCATCATCTCAACCTCCTTCACCCCGAAGGTTCTGCCAGTGATATCTCCTTTTGCCTTCGTTGTTCTGAAAAGTTTATCTGCCCATTCAGATGTTGTGGCAAGCATACCAGAGGGTGCTGGGGCTGCCATGCTCTTGTGTCCTGAACCGACAAGGAAGTCAGCCCCAGCCTTCTTCCCATCCACTGGCATGATCCCTACTGTGTATGCACCATTACACAGAACCGGTACATCATACTGGTGAGCCACCCTGGCAATCTCCTGTACTGGATGCAGGTTGCCATACTGGTAATCAACCTCCTCAACAAACAGGAGAACCGGTGGTTTCCCGGCTGAACGGGTGACATCTTCAATTCGGGCAGCCACTGCATCGGCTGTGATGATCTGATTTTCATCCGGTGGTACCTCATGAGGTAAACCTCCTGCCTGTTCGACAGAAAGAAATTCGGTATAATGAGAGAAAGCAGTCAGGAGTACCGGATCTCCTTTGTTCACAACAGTATCTGCAACTGCCTGAAATCCACGCCTGGCCCCGGGCACCAGTCTCGCAACGTCCATGTTGACAAACTCTGCGATGTCCTCGTGAAACTTGGCAAGCGGTGGCTTTTTGATACAATCGAGCCTGAAGGGTTTCTCGCAGTTATCACATACCGAGTACCCGTCTCCATATGCAAGGACCGCTTTCATGGCGTCAACAGTCAGCCTCCCTCCTGCCTGAATGGGATCAAGATTGATGAAGAGTTCCTCAACAAGCCTTGTATCAATTCCTTCCCCGCAGTTCATGATATCAGTTCCTCTTTCAGGATGCTGATCTGTTTTTCAAGTTTTTCGAGAGTTTTGGTTGTCTTGGCCTTCTGCTCTGTGGATAAAGTATGGAGTGGGGCGGTCTCCCGAAGCATTCCTCTTATCTCACTAAGCAGGAACAACCCCTGAAATACTGCTTCTGCTGCTCTTCTTGACATGGTAGTATTCGGGCGACAGCCCCCTCACGTGAATATGTATTTTGATTGATGTTGATATCTACCTGTTCTCTTATTAGGAAAGAATCCATATGCTCTTATCAGGGCGGATCTATCTCAGTATCATATGACCGGT
>QKDV01000175.1 GCA_003251955.1 Methanospirillum hungatei | reverse complement strand
AAGTAATTGTTCCAGACCTGAGAAACCAGTCCTTAACTATGGATTGATTATCCCCTATATTCCGGAGTGTATGTCCTTTTCTCTCTTTATAATTGCACCACAATTATTGTCATGAAACAATTTGGGATAAAATTAACCGTTTTAAGAGATTCTGAATTGCGTTCGATCCAGAATGGACGTTTGATTAGTGTATCTCTTGTTGTTATTTTTTGTAAAAAATTGAATTTACCAAGCCTTTTTCTTTAACTATTTATTATAAGTCAATTTGTAATGCGAAACCTGAATAACATCATAATATCTAATTCAACTGATATCAAAAAAATAGATGCCCCAGCCCGGATTTGAACCGGGGACAACCAGATCTTCAGTCTGGCGCTCTCCCAGTCTGAGCTACTGAGGCGCGACTATACAGATACTCCTACTGGATTAATATACTTATCGATATGTTCTGATGAGAGATCATCAAATCGCTCTTATTATCTGGTCAGAAACCAGAATTTAATGTAATGTTCTTCAAAAAGCGGAAGAATGGGCCTGACCTCGCATCCATATCTGCAGATATTGCTCTTCGTACCGCACATATTGTTCATCTCACCCACAATGACTTTGATGCCGTCGGCGCCGACGCCGTACATCGTATCGTATTTCGGAAAGAAGGTGTCGTAACACTTTGGAGTTCTGTTGGCAAGTTTCCTATGTTTCTGGAGATAATTTCCCAGATTGCAGGAAATGGGGACACGCTGAGCATCAGCGACCTCTCATACCGTAGGGGTGTTGAGCAGCATCTCCGGAAAATCAAGCAGAAAGGATGGAGGATAGAGTGGCGGGATCATCATCGATGGAACGAAGACGAGATAGGTCTGATCCGCAAGATCGTGGATCATCTGCATATCGATACCGGACGATGTGCCTGTGGAATATGCACCGTTGATCTGGCACCTGAAGATGTCATTGCGGAGGAGATTTCTCTTGTTGTCTGTGACTATGACCTCTGGAAACAGAAAGATCCCAGATCGGCTGTTCTTGGACTTGTTCTACAACGAGCGAAGAATCGCGAGCATGTTCGGGATATGCTGATGATGGGGGTGTTTGATGACGGGCAGATCAGGAGCGAGTACCAGGACATTATGCGGGAGATGCAGAGAGTAATGGATCGGACCCTGCATGCTGCAAGTGTTTTTGGTACAAAATACAAGATGGTCGTCAGTCCTATGTATGGATACCCGAGTGAAACCGCCGCATACCTGCGTAAGGAACTGAAATCTGATATTGAAGTTCTGGTTTCAGACTCCGGAAAATTCTCCATCAGGTCTGTTCCCCCGATAAGCCATCTCATTGCACGTGAGTTTGGTGGTGGAGGCCATCCTCATGCATCAGGTGGGTTTTTCAGGTTCACCCTCTGGGACAAGATCCTTCTGAAGGTATTGAAAAAGAACAGACACTTTCAGAAGATATCTGCAGTTGCAGAGCAACAATAATTATTTTCAAATCAATCGGTTGGAAGTGTTCTTTCTGCACTTTCAGCAATATGTTTCCAGTACTGCTTACCTTCCCCTTTTCCATACCCTCCAACCAGAATCTGATCCGGATCCAGGTGCTTTAAGGCTCCTTTAAATCCTTCTTCGTCAGGCTCAATCAGGATGAGGTTCCTGACATCATACTGATCAATGAGTTCATCAAGGAACCGGACCCGGCTGCTGGTCAGTGCAATTGTTGTCTGGACCTCCAGAAGGTTTGATTGCACAATTGTAGATCCTTCTGGAATCACAAACATGATCTTTTGTGATGAGAGGATTTCTGTCTCTATCGGACTTACATCGTTTGCATGAAGAATGTGGCCGGTAATATTCTTATCACGCATGCTCCTGAGCACCTTTGCATACGCATAGCAAAACTCAGCACAGGTCTCCTCGTCAGTGGGCTCTGGTGATCCCGGCAGAAGGCCAGGGGATGGCAGGACAGATCGAACCGGCCCTGCAACTTTGGTCATCACCAGTGCATCTTCCTCAAACCCCGACGTATTAACCTGACAACCATCAGGGGAACAGGTAAGGGCATCATCAAATCGCGACTGCATAAAGAGACCGCCACCAGCAGGGGATGATATTTTGGCTTCGGTCTGTCCTTCAAGCGACCTGATAAGATGGTATGTTATCAGATCTGCCTGCCGGCCTTTCATCGCTCTGATAAATCTGGTGAGTTCATCTATATCCGGTTGATCGGGCTCTGATCCGAGAGATATCGTTTTAAACCGGATTTTCTTTGCCATTTCTGATGATCTTATTTATAATATCAATCCCAAAAATGTAGTGATGAACAACCGGCCTCTGCTAGTTACTTGTGGACTGCCCTACACCAACGGTCCTTGTCATCTCGGCCATCTCCGGACATATATTCCCGCTGATTTTTACGTGCGGTTTATGCGGAGAAAGGGGGAACGGGCAGTCTTTGTCTGTGGTTCAGATAACCATGGGACACCGATTGTTGTTAGTGCTGAAGCAGAGGGTGTCACACCACGAGTGATCTCTGAGCGCTATCACGCTCACTTTGCAGAGACCTTCAAACGCATGAATATCATCTTTGATCACTTCGGGATGACCGATGATCCGGCAACACACGCCCGGACAACTCATATTGTAAACCGGTTGATCAAAGCAGGCCATGTCTACCCCAAAGTTATCCAACAAGCCTATTGCCCGAAGTGTAAAAAATTCCTTCCAGACAGGTACCTGGAAGGAATCTGCCCACATTGCAACAAACCAGCACGAGGAGATGAGTGTGATCAGGGATGCGGAAAGCATCTGGAACCCGGGGAACTCCTTAAGCCAACCTGTAAGATCTGTGGTTCTGTTGCTGAGTTCAGGGAGCAGGAGCACTTCTTCTTCAGACTCTCGTCGTTTCAGGATTACCTTAAGGATTTTCTGAAAGAACTTAAAGGGACTGACAATGCCATCAACTATGCCCTTGGCTGGGTCAATGAAGATCTTCATGACTGGTGTATCACTAGGACCCTTGAATGGGGAACAAAATTCCCTGGCCGTGATGATCTGGTGGTGTATGTCTGGGTTGACGCTCCAATCGGGTACAT
>QKDV01000272.1 GCA_003251955.1 Methanospirillum hungatei | reverse complement strand
CGCAGACTGACACGATCGCTTGGTGAAGCACGCGATCTTGATGTACAGATCGAGTTTGTCCGTTCATTTCTTGCAGAATGTAGTCCTGAAACTAAAACCAGAGTTCACCTCTTCTCACCAGCAGAGCCTCTTCAGACATTACCGGTGAACACAACAACTGCACTGGTTTCACGACAGGATAATCGCAAAACACCTCACTCAGTCAGAGACCGGGTTTGTTCCTGGCTCGAAAAACACCAGATCCTCCAACAGAAGAAGGCCGATTTAGAAAGGGAAGAGGCAATTGACACTCCCCGACCTTCAGCCGGTGAGATCGACATGTACCAGCCATCTGATCCTATTGTTCCAGGGCTCGAATGTCTCCTGCTTAGGCTGATCCAGAAAAGGAAAGTGATGCAAGCAGATGTTGCAGCGGGTGTATCTGACTTTATCAGGAGCAGGATTATTCATGACATGGCAGGCAGTCTCCATGATCTAAAAGTCAGGGCGATGCTTGAAGGAACAGGTGTCCACCGGGTTCAGACCTACGAGCATGCTTTTATGCAGATCATGGCCAGGGTATCTGATCTCTTCTGGTTCGAACCATATCTTCAAGACTCATCCCGGATTGAGCAGCATCATGAGATGCGTATCGCTGCAAAACGGCTCAGATACACACTTGAGGCTTATGCAGGCCTCTATGAGGACAGCCTAAAACCAGACATCAAGGTGATCAAACACCTTCAGGAACTTCTCGGTGATATCCATGACTGTGATGTCTGGACCGGAATGCTGCCACGGTTTCTTGAAGAAGAGGAGGAACGCTCGGCTGCCTACTTCGGAAATCATGGGTTTTTCGAGCTTCTGAAACCGGGCATCAACACCCTCAGAGAAGATCGGGCAAATAACCGGGCAGCTCAATTCAGAGACCTTGCCAAATACTGGGAAGAGGTGAAGGAGGGGGAATTTTGGGACAGGTTCTCAGAGAAGATCTCACTACCACTTCAGCATTCATTTAAAGGAGACAAAGATTCAGACCAGACAGGGCCTCTTACAATAGCACTGATCAGTGATGTGCATGCCAACCTTCCTGCACTTGAAGCAGTTCTTGCTGATGCGCAGATAAGAGGAGCATCTGTGGTTCTTCATGCAGGAGACCTAACCGGTTACGGACCATTCCCTGATGAAGTCATCAACCTTTTCAGAGAGAGACATATCATAAGTGTCATTGGAAATTACGACATTTCAGTCCTTTCCAGAAAGTGGAAGAAAGGAAAGCCAAGATCACGCGAGAAACAACTGGCGATGAGATGGGCATATCACCAGATCTCAAGCGAGAACCGGATCTGGCTTGCCGGTCTCCCCAGGAAGATTCGCATGTGTGTACGTGGCATCCCACTTATCCTCACACATGGAAGCCCGGATTCAGTGACAGAGTACCTTGATTATGGAACTCCTGATACCAGGCTGTATGAGATCGCAGCGGCGCAGGATGGGAAGGTGATCATCACCGGGCATTCCCACAGAGCTGCAGCACGTGAAGTGGACGGGGTCTGGTTCATCAATGCAGGAAGTGTTGGCAGGCCTGAAGATGGAGATCCCCGTGCCTGTTATGCTATCCTTACAGTTGATCCCTTCTCTATTATTCATATCAGGGTTCCTTACGAGATCGAACGTACAGTTAAGGCAATACGGCACCGCCACCTTCCTGATGCATTCGCACGGATCGTCAGGGAAGGGAGATCCCTGGATGCGGTCCAGGAATCACGTGATAGGCCATGAATCAGGAAGGTTCTATAGATTTTTCAAACGAGCCTGATGCCGGATCGGCTCTAGCACTCATGAAACGTTACGATCCCGACAATCCCCACGCTCTCCAGGTGGAGCGTCTGGCAGGATTGTTGTTTGATCTCCTTGCCAGACTTCACGGCATGGGAGAGCCAGAGCGACGACTTCTCATGGTGGCATCTCTTCTGCATGATATCGGATGGAGTGAACCGTCACGCCCACATCACAAGGCATCCATGGACATTATACTCGCTGATACTACGCTCCCCCTGACTCCTTTAGAACGTCTGATTGTGGCCCAGATAGCCAGGTATCACAGGAGGGCAGAACCCAATCCATCCCATTCAGCATTTAACAGACTATCTGATGATCAGAAGAGGCAGGTCTGTTGGTCTGCAGGCATTCTGCGCCTCGCCGATGCTCTCGACCGATCCCATCGTTCTGTTGTACAGGAATTATCTGTTCGTACTGGAGAGGGAGTCATTCAAATCAATTGCATGACTACAGATGATCATATCCCTGAGCCGGAGACCCAGGTACTCATGAAGAAATCAGCCCTCCTGAGCCATGTAACCGGGTGCCGGATAGATGTTCTATGGAGCCGAACAAGCACAACGTAATTGCATTTATCGATCTTGGAACAAACTCTGCAAGGCTTTTAATCATCAGGCTGAACCCGAACTGCTCCTACTCTGTACTGACTCAACAGAAGGAGGTCGTGAGGTTAGGAGAGGGGGGGTTTGCTGAAAATATACTCACACCTGATGCTATAAACAGGACAGTTATTGTTCTCTCCCGGTTTGCCGAGGTTGCCCGAAGTTTCGGGGCGACAGAGATCGTAGCAGTTGCCACCTCTGCAACACGTGATGCACGAAACCGTGACGCTCTGATCACCAGAATCCGGGAAGAGGCGGGTTTTGAACTCAATGTAATATCAGGACCTGAAGAAGCCAGGCTTATATGGCTCGGTGTCTCAAGTGGGGTTAAGATCGGGAAGACAAAGTCCCTGTTTATTGATATAGGGGGGGGAAGTACCGAGATTATCGTTGGAGATCAGTTTGAAGCTTTTCTGCTCAGAAGTCTGAAACTCGGAGCAATCAGGACCACCAATACTTATATTCCACCAGACATGACCGATCCCATCCCACTCCAGACGGTCTTGGTGATTCAGAAACACATCCGCAGCAGGGCACTACATACAATCAGAAATGTAAAAAGTAAAAAGGTCCAGCAGGCATTTGGTAGTTCAGGGACTATTTCAACACTTGAAGCGATTGCAGCCGGAATGAACAACTCGGCGGCCCCTCACAGGGAAGGTGTAATAACAAGAACCGAGTTGTCAGAAGTTATCACCCACCTATGTTCTCTCCCCCTTAAAGAACGAAGAAATGTCCAGGGTCTCAATCCGGATCGTGCTGATATCATCATTGCCGGGGCACTAATTCTTAATTCACTGCTTGAACAGACAGGCATTTCTGAGATCCAGGTATCTTCAAGAAGTTTAAGAGATGGGCTGCTTGTTGATTACCTCTCGCGTATCCCCGGATTCCCCTTCGCCGAACAGGAGCCGATCAGGATGGCCAGTATCAAACACCTCGGAAGGGTATGTCATATCAATGAACCACATGCCAACCATGTCCGTGATCTGGCGCTCTCCCTGTTTGATTCAGCACGTGAGGCAGGACTTCACAACCTTCCTAACACAGACCGGGAACTCCTTTCATACGCAGCAATTCTTCACGACATCGGGCAGTTTATCTCATTTCCCGCCCATCAACAGCACTCACTCTATGTGATAACTCACGCTACCCTTCTTGGGTTTAATGAGCATGAGATACTGATCATTGCACTTGTCACCAGGTATCATCGGAAAAAAATGCCGCGCGGGAAAGATCAGTTGTATGGGCATTTAAATGATGACGACAAGATGATGGTACAGATCCTTTCAGTTTTTCTTAGAATGGCAGAAAACCTGGACAGGAGTCATGATGGGAGGGTGACCCATGCTCAACTTCTGGCAACTGAACGCCGCAAGATCACCCTCGCACTAGAATGTAATTCTGACTGTTCCCTTGAACAATGGGCAATCCTCGGGGATATCAGATCCTTCGAACGAACGATGAAGAAAGGATTGAAGATCGAGGTCTTACCATCTTCAGATGCCGGCCAAGAATCTGTTCATAGATTTAACTGATGTTTCCGGGTTTAACCTCACCAGAAACGGCCCTTACTGCCTCATCAGCAAGTTTCATTGCTGACTCATCCTTAAGTACCTCACCAGCCTTGAATCCGTGACCACTCACTGATCTGATGATCTTCATATCCTGTGCCTGTGCCCAGAGTTTAAGGGTTTCAAGTGCACGATCGTCGCCACTTTCTGCACAGACGGCAACAGGGATCACTTTCTTACCCTTCAACTGCCGCTCATGCCAGAGGGAATACGAACGATCAATCAGGTTCTTTATCTGCCCGTTCACATCGTGGAAATAAACAGGAGAGCCAATGATGATCAGATCACTCTTCTTCATCCTGCGGGCAATCTTGGAAAAATCATCAGACCGCAGGACACAGTACCCTTCCTTCATACACTTACGGCAGGATTTACACGGGCGAATTGAACAACCAGCAAGGGATATCTCCCTTATCTTCAGATCTGCAATACCACTCTTTTCGAGATCTCTCACGATTACGTTTATCAGTCTGCTAGTGTTTCCATTCTTTTGAGGACTGCCCGATATTGCAAGGACTCTCATGTCAATTAGTCCAATGTGATCCCATATAAAAGTAAGATCTGTTTCATTCTACGGGAAATGCTCATCAGGTATCAGAGGGCAGATCTCAGCATGGCTGAATTAAAAAAGACGGTCCTGTTTGTCTGTACCCATAATTCATTCCGTTCCCAGATAGCAGAAGGATATCTTCGAGCAAAGTTCGGGGATCGGTATGAAGCATATAGTGCAGGAACAGAGCCAACCATTCTTGATCCGAGAGCAGTTCTGGTGATGGCAGAGATCAACATTGATATTTCGGGACAAAGTACAAAGCCACTTCTTGACTTTTTTGACAAAGACATTGATATCGCAGTCACCGTTTGTGATACTGCATCTGGTGCCTGCCCGATGGTGCCAGGTGCCGGAGTTGTCTTTCACCAGTCTTTCCCTGACCAAGGTAACTGTGATCCAGAAAATCCTGAATGTATGAGTCACCTCAGGGATGTAAGGGACAGTATCACAAGATGGATAGATCAGACATTTGTCTGACGCACTTCCCGTCACAAGTATAAAGAGATCAGGAGCAGAGATCTCCCCGTGGAGGCGGAACGATTGACTGAATACTCTGTCCTCATTGGGGGAAAAGCAGGAGATGGAATAGCACAGGCTGGTCAGTTGATAGCATCGATCTTCTCTGACCTTGGTTATTATGTCTACCAGTATGTTGACTACCCGTCACTGATCAGGGGCGGCCATAACTTTTGTATTATCAGGGCAGCAGAAAAACCGGTGTTTACCCATAGGACCGGTGTTGATCTGATCCTTGCCCTTGATCAGAAGACCGCTGATCTGCACATTCATAACCTTACAACCCAGGGGACTGTGATATATGACAGCCCCAAGGTTAAGTCCGAAGGGCAGGCTCTTGCCATTAATGAAATCCTTGCCCAGTACAAAGGCAGACCAATCATGGGCAACACAGCGATGGTGGGAGGATTCTGTGGATGTGTCGGTATTCCCTGGAGTCTTGTTGAGGCAGTTATCAGGAAGAAACTGCCTAAAGAGACTGATCTCAATCTTCTGATCGCTCGCGAAGCATACTCCCGCATCACCCGCTGTATCAGTGTTCAGCCGGTTGAAGGAGCCTCTCCCCGACCTCTTCTTTCAGGAAATGAATGGATAGGCCTCGGCCTTCTTGCCGGGGGCATCGATGCGTATGTTGCATACCCGATGACACCCTCATCAGGAGTCCTTCATTTTCTCGCTTCAGTTGCTGACGAAGCCGGGATCGATGTTGTCCATCCTGAAAGTGAGATTGCAGTCATTCTGATGGCACTCGGGTTTGCGTATGCAGGAAAGAAGACTGCAGTTGGAACATCAGGTGGAGGATTCTGTCTTATGACTGAAGGGGTCTCACTTGCAGGAATGGCAGAACTTCCGATCGTTATTGTGCTCTCTCAGAGGGGAGGCCCTTCAACCGGCCTTCCCACATATACAGCTCAGTCAGATCTCCTGTTTACTTGTCACGCAGGTCAAGGTGAATTTCCAAGGTTTATCGCTGCCCCTGCAACACCTCTGGAAGCATTCTGGTGGGCAGCCGAGGCAGTTCAACTCGCATGGAAACTGCAGATTCCAACATTCATCCTTTCAGATAAGACGTTCTCAGAGGGGATCTATACTCCTGAAGCCGAACCCGAGATCAGGGCGACAACTCCTCTTCCTGCCCCCTCATATCCGTACAAACGGTATGCAGACACTCCTGACGGAGTATCACCGATCCTCGTTCCTCCGTACAGTGGAGAGGTGGTTAAGGTAAACAGTTATATGCATGACTATTCAGGGATCACCTCTGAGGATCCGGAGATGACCGTTGCTATGGTGCAGAAACGACTCAGAAAGGCTGAGAAACTAGCAACCATGACTGACCAGCCAGGAGCGGTCGTCTGTGGTGGATCAGTTAAGGCAAAAACTGCGATACTATGCTGGGGCTCTCCCCGTGGTGTCTGCAGTGAGGTTGCAGATGAACTAGGTTTAAGATTGGTATCTCCGGTCGTGCTCTCCCCGTTCCCAGCAGGTGAATTCAGAAGATCAATGCAGGGAGTTGAGAAAGTAATCCTTGTCGAGGATAGTTCGACAGGCCAGCTCGATAAGGTTCTGGCACGTGAAGGATACAGAACTGATGAACTGATCCTGCGATATGATGGGAGACCATTTGCTGTCGAAGAACTGGTTGAGCGGGTACGGAGGGTTGCCTCATGACGAGCGACGAGACAATTGTTACCCAGACACAAAACACATGGTGTCCAGGCTGTGGAAATTTCGCTATCCAGCATGCGATGAAGTTCGTGATCCAAGAACTTGAGGCTGAAGGGATGGCACGTGATCATTTCGTCCTGGTATCAGGAATCGGATGCCACGCTAAGATCGCTGATTACTTCCAGTTGAATAGTTTTTACTCGCTGCATGGGAGGACTATCCCGGTTGCCACCGGCATCAAGATGGCAAACCCAAATTTGAAGGTTATCTGTTTTGCTGGGGACGGGGATCTCTATGCAGAAGGTCTTGATCATCTTATTCATGCTGCAAAGCGAAATCTCGACATCACGGTCATTTGTCACAACAATAGGGTCTATGGCCTCACCACCGGCCAGTATACTCCTACTTCGCCATACGGGTACCAGGGGAAATCAACTCCCAATGGTCTTCATGAGTACCCGCTCAACATCATTGAACTGCTCCTTGGTGCAGGTGCCACATTTGTCTCACGGGCGTACACGAGAAGGCTGCCTCACCTGAAACGTATCTTTAAAGAAGCGATTATGCACCAGGGATTTGCACATGTCGATGTTCTTCAGATCTGTGCATCCTTCTTTAATGCTACCACGTGGTACGATGAACGGGTTTACGAGACAAACGAGTCAAACGCAGGACTGTTCGAGTTTGCCTGTAGGACTGCAAAGCAGTGGAATTACAACGATGATACCAAAATACCAATCGGCATCTTTTTCCAGACCAGAAAACCGGTACTTCCTGAGAAGAAGATTCAAAAAGAGGTTGATCGTGGTGTTATCGTGAAAAAGATTCTGGAAAAGGCTACTTGATCTCCCGCTTCCTTTTCCTTGTCTTGAACACCCTTACTGCGCCGAGCACCATAATTGAAAGGATACCAATACCGATCATAAGATAGTTTATTAGAAATATCGGTGGAGGCAGTTTAATTTCAACAGGGGCAGCATTGGTCGTCTGGTCAGAACTATTCTCTTGAGTCTCCTGGATAGACGCCAGTTTATCCTGCTGAAGTCTTGTAAGTGTGTCCCCGTACTTCTGGGGGATATAACTTTCATCAAGGGAAATTGCCTGTTCAAATGCTTTAAGCGCCTCTTTCATCTTTCCCTGGTTGAAATAGGCACTTCCCATATTATTCCAGACCTCTGCAGATTCCGGATATATCGTTATAGATTGATTGAACGCTTCTGCTGCTTCTTCATTTTTAAACATCTTGGCAAGAGTAAGTCCCTTTTTATTCCAAGTGGCATTGCTTCGCGGATCTATCTTCAGGGCTGCATCGTACATCGAATCAGCCTCAGAGTACCTATTCAGGGCAGCCAGAACATCAGCCTTACCATCAAGGTTCAGAAATACATTCGGGTTGAGCGATACGGCACGATCATAAGTCTCAAGGGCATCGCGATATTTCCCAAGCATGTATAGTGCGCGTCCCTTTTTCCCGACTATCTCTGCATTAGTTTTGTCAATGCTGATCGCACGATCATATGAGTCTGCTGCTTCTGCATATCTCTCAAGTGCCATAAGAGCATCGCCCCGGAGTTTCCATCCTTCGGCATAATAAGCATCAAGCTGAAGTGCCTGATCATACGCCGCCATTGCTCCGAGATAATCTTTTGTTTCAGCAAGTGCTTTCCCTTTGTTAGCCCAGATTGTCGCATCCTGTATGCTATCAGCAGTTGCAGGTACAAGTACAAGAGTGATAAAAATCTGCAGAAGAATTACCAGTATAATCAGTGTTATGCGCCGGCTCATGGAAATTACCGTAATTCTGGCGGGTAATGAGGGATCAGAGGTGTAGAAATAGTACGACTCCGGTACTGAAGTACTTTACCGTCAGGCAAACAGATTCATATTTTATTTAATTTTAAGATTTGCCAAAGATAATCTGAATATATCCCAAGAGGCACAGTTGGGATGGTTTATATTCCTCAGGGTGTATCATTGTTCTATACCATGGAGATCGTGAAGATACCCAAGATGGAGAAGGACGAGTATGATGCCCTGATCCACAACCGCTTCATGGCCCGGATAGCATTCCAGGGTGAAAAGTACCCTTACATTGCGCCGTTCATGTATGTTTATGATGGAAAACACCTGTACTTCCTCTCCACCAAGTACGGGAGAAAATTCGAATACTTCCGCAAATCTCCATATGTTTCGGTTGAGATCGAACAGTACGAGCCTGATCTATCAGGGTTCATGTTCGTTACTCTGCAGGGGTACCTTGAAGAAGTGAGTGACTCGATAGAGAAGAAGATCATCAGAGGCAAGTTTGTAGATCTTATAAGAGAGCAGCACCTCTCACTCAATATTCTTGCTGCACTCGGACATTCACCAGAAGACGCTCCAGAATCCATCTGCCGTGAAGAGAGATCTGTGGTGTGGAGACTTAACGGCGTCCGGAGTCTTGTTGCACTTAAGAATGTGTGATCTGATCCAGAAGTTCTGAGAGGACCTTCGGGTCTGTGACCGGTGGCCTGCAGGTCTCTCCAGCACAGATCCACACAGCAGGAGTATCTCCCTGAACATAGTAGGTATCTGATTCAGGTACCATATTCTTCATTTCTGAAATACAGTCGGGAATTAGAGGAACCACAATAAGCCCTGGAATATATCGCTGATGTAATATTCTCCATAGTGCAATTCTGCGTTCATCTCCGACATCCCCAGTAATTACCGCACGTATTTCTTTTCTACCACCGCACACAGTGTTAAAAAAACTGAGAGTTCCAAGTGGTACACGGGTGATCGTTTCATGCATTCCATTCAGAAGTTTCTCAGACCGATCTGTGAATTCACTAATGCCAGTTATCAGTCCAAGATCCCTGAGAACCTGGCAGGCAAGTCCGTTCACAGATGGAACAGCGCCGTCAAAATCATCACGAATCCTGATTGGAACCAGAGGATCATCAGAACGAGTCGCATAGAATCCCCCTATATTTTTATCCCAGAACAGAGAAATGGCAGTACTTGTGATCATCACTGCATTCTTTAAATAAGCAGATTTTCCGGTCGCCTGAAAAAGACTAATTAATCCAGATACAAGGAAGATGTAATCCTGTGCCGTCCCGGGAATAGTTGCCATACCAGTCTTCCACTGGTGCCAGAGTTCTCCCTTTTCAGTGTAGATAACCTTTAGAAGAAATGCTGCAGCCTCTTCAGCAGCACGGATCATCCATTCATCTTCCAGAACTTTTCCTGCATACGTGAGGGCTCCGATAGCAAGGCTATTCCAGTCAGTCAGAACTTTATCATCAAGCAGGGGTCGAGGCCGCATTTCCCTGTGGGTAAGGAGTTTTTTTCTTATTTCCTCTATCAGTGGGGAATCCATTGGTACCGAAAGTGCGTCATTCCTCTCCCTTACCCATGTGATGATATTGTTCCCTGGAGGAATACCTACTTCTCGTGTTACATTGCCATCTTCTGTAATTCCCCAGATATTCTCAACGATATTCAACTCTTCAGTGGTCAATATCTCTTTGAGCTCATGGTGATTCCAGAGGTAATACGCACCCTCCCCGTCAGGGCTGTCAGCATCCTCTGCCGATGCAAACCCGCCACCTGGCTGTTTGAGGGTCTGACAGATATATTGTAGGCATTCCTCTGCTACATTTCGCATCAGTGGATCCAGAGTGATCTGCCAGGCAATAGTGTATGCATACGCGTTCAGAGCCTGATCATAGAGCA
>QKDV01000121.1 GCA_003251955.1 Methanospirillum hungatei | reverse complement strand
AACAACATCAGAGGAGATCATCAGAGCGATTGATGAGGCACTCATATCAGCATCAATGACGCGTTCAGATATCAGTATCTACGCCACCACAACCCTGAAACTTCATGAACAGGGCCTTGCAGATGCGGTCCGGGAGATCGGAGGAAATCTGATCTATCTCGATCAGGAGACACTCTGCAGGGAGTCTGTACCATCTGAATCAGCAGCAGAACGTTTTGGGCTCCCTGGTGTTGCAGAACCTGCTGCCCTTGCTGTGTCATACAAAAAAGAACTCATAATGGAGAAGAAAGTTTATGGAAATGTCACCCTCGCATTCGCCAGATGAACCGATTACGGGCAGGCTTTATATCGTTGGTATCGGCCCCGGCTCGCCTGAAATGCTCACCCGTCGCGCTGAAAAGGTGATATCTGAGTCGGCAGTCGTCATCGGGAACGACTTTTACCTTGATCAAATCAGTCACCTGCTTGATGGTAAGAATGTTATCAGGAGCAGAATGGGAAAAGAGGTTAATCGTGCAGAGGAGTGCATAAACCATGCAAAAACTACGAGTGTATCCATGGTCTCTGGTGGTGATCCCGGCGTATATGGGATGGCAAGCATTGTGCTTGAGGTCCTTGATCATACCGGCCTAGCGATCCCGGTAGAGATTGTTCCCGGAGTAACTGCTGCAACCGCGGGTGCTGCACGGCTGGGCTCTCCGTTATCCGGAGACTTTGCAGTGGTAAGTCTTTCTGATCTTCTCACCCCGCGTGATGTAATAAGATCACGACTATCAGCCCTCTTTTCAGTGAAGATGCCTGTAGTTCTGTACAATCCTAAAAGCAGAACCAGAACTGAGCAACTTGGCGAGGCTATCACTCTGGCGTTGAACTATCTTCCTGCTGAGACCCCTGTGGGCATTGTCAGGAATGCGTACCGGGAGGATGAGTCGATCCTTTATACAACGCTTGGAAAAGTCTGGGAGATCGAGGATCAAATAGATATGCACGCCGTTGTTTTTATTGGTGGAGAAGAGACAAGAATCTGGAAGAGAGGTGAGGATGTCAGAGGAATCATTACGCCCCGGGGATACCACCGGAAATACCTATATTGATATCGGAGCAGACACGCAGGAAGGGTATTCCATATCATCCCGGTCGAGAGAACTTGCCAGAAGTGTAATTGGTGATAAAACACCGGAAGACAGGATCAAGCAGCGGTGTTCCATTGCAGTAGGTGATTTTGCAATGGCTGACCTGATGCGGTTCTGTCACAACCCAGTATCAGCAGGCCTTTCAGCCCTTGCTGCTGGAGCTCCGATATATACCGATATTAGGATGGTGGAGACCGGCATTCAGAAGAAAGGGCATTCAAGCCCCGTAATCTGTGTACTGGATATTCCTGTTGAATCAGAACAATCAGGTAATATTACGCGAACTTCAGCCGGATTTCTGTCAGCCCGTACTCAACTTGAGGGTTCGATCATAGTTATCGGGAATGCTCCCTCTGCACTTCTGGTTGTATGTGATATGATAAGAGATGGTTGCCGCCCTGCACTTGTTATTGGGACACCCGTCGGTTTTGTAAATGCTGCAGAATCAAAGGAAGTACTCCGGACAATAGAAATTCCGTCAATATCAAATGAAGGAACGCGTGGTGGAACGCCGGTTGCAGTAGCGGCGTTGAACGAGATCATCACCATGTTTGTTTCCAGATAATTATCGGAGGGTTGTGTGATCGATCCGGTAAGCGGGTTTATCTATCCTGAATCATGGGTAGATGCCTGTACCGATTCTGGGGCACGTGAGGTAGTAAGGTCGGGTCTCGCGGTTCTTACCTCTGACGGGAAGATCCTGATGCGTGGGTTCACAACCGGGACTACTGCAGCAGCAGCAGCGAAGGCGGCCGTTCTCTCTCTGAAAAATCCGGTGTCGGGTTGTATCTCAATCATGACACCCGCAGGTATAAGGGTGGATGTAGAGGCTGAGGGAGGGATGGGCCATGGAGTGTCAGAAAAGTACTCCGGTGACTATCCTGATGATGTCACAGCAGGGGTCAGGTTTCATGCCTGTGCAACTCCGGCTGAAGATGGCATAGAGATTATTTCTGGAGATGGTATTGGGAAGTGGGGCCGTGAGAACCCGCGGTACCCTAAAGGAACTCCTGCTATCAGCCCTCCGGCTTTGTCTGAAATTCGAGCATCCATTCATGACGCACTTGAAGAGACTGGGCTAGCCGGTGTAAAGGTTACTCTTTCTGTAGAGAATGGATCTCATGTAGCCTCTCTGACACTCAATGCAAAGGTGGGAGTAATGGGCGGTATTTCTGTCCTTGGTTCAACCGGCTTTGTGGAACCATGGGATGATCATCTGGAAGAGACTATCATAAACAGGATCTCCGGTGCCAGTAAGGTTGTATTAACTACCGGAAGGGTTGGACTCAGGCACTCACGACTTCTCTTTCCTGATCATGAAGTGGTTCTGGTTGGGTCCCGGATCGGTCCGGCACTATCACATATTTCGGGTGATGCAATCCTCTGCGGATTGCCTGCTCTTATTCTGAAATTCATGAACCCTGCATTTCTTGAAGATTCAGGTTATGGAACTGTTGAAGAAATGATCGGAACTGATGAATTTGATCGTCGTGCACCGGAGACAATGTCACGTTTCTGTGCTGATCATCCTGGAGTCCGGGTCATTCTCCTTGATCGTGAAGGAAAGATCATGAAGGAGGCTCCATGAAGATTGTCGGGGTTGGTTGTGGTCCGAATCTTCTCACCAGCAG
>QKDV01000188.1 GCA_003251955.1 Methanospirillum hungatei | reverse complement strand
GTGTGGCCAAAGGCCCAGCCCGGTGAGACTGTTCCGATAACTGACACCATCACCAACGTTGGAAAAGGCTGTGCAAGAGATGTGGCAGTTGCGTATTATCTCTCTCCATATCAGATGTTTGACGTTGCGACAGCCAGTTTACTGGGTGTGTGGAGACTTGACTCTATCTGTCCGCTTGAACAGAAGACAAATACAACGCAGGTCACCATGCCATCAGATCTTACTAATGGTGAGTATTTCCTCTACTCAGTAATCGATCCCTGTTCGTTCATAGATGAATGTGACGAAGGAATGCCTGAACTGGACAAATCCAATAATATCAATATAGGGAGATTGTATCTGGGCCCTTGTGTCCTCTGTGGTTGATCATTCCTCATTCTCATCTTTTCTAAGGCTTCATATCTTCATGGCGTAGTAAAGACCCGGATGCTTTTTTATCCTTCCTGAGTAATTTGTTCATATGGCTGGCAATACCCTGAGCCCTGCATCACCAGACCAGATTAATCCCGCCACATCAGGTTTGGGATCGTCATCCCATGGTGTGGGGCATACTGATACAACAGAAGAGTCCTTTCAGGTAGTTGAGTTCCTTCTTGGAGAGGATCAGTTTGCTATTGATCTTTTTGATGTAAAGGAAGTTGTAGAATACTCGCGAATTACCCGTCTTCCAAACAGTCCGTCTTACATTAAGGGTATCATCGATCTCAGGGGCGAGATAACCACAATTATTGATCTCAAACAGCAACTTGCAATAACAGCGAAATCATCAGCAAGTGAAGAAGATTCACGGATTATTGTCCTTGACGACCGGTTGACAAACTCCAAGATCGGGATCATGGTAGATGATGTGTTGACGGTGTCAACATATACTGCAGGCCAGGTTGACGAAACAGCAACCTCCGGAGATGAAGGAACCCATATCATGGGCATCATCAAGAAGAAGAGCAGGGATAAAGATAAGGAACTGACCCAGTTGATCATCTGGATCGATGTGAAAAGCCTGCTCAAAGATATGGATCAGATATAAACAATCCTCGTTTTTTAGTTAGTCTGTGAAAATTCAGGTCTCTTCTATCATCATCTCATAGTTGATGACATTTTCGGCGATGTCTGCCGAGTATTCTCCGGTTCTGCGGATACTGTCTGTGATATTTCGGATGGGAACAGCAACAGTTGTTGGAAGTGAGAGGATCTCAGAATTGATGAGGTTA
The DNA here is from genome assembly GCA_003251955.1 of Methanospirillum hungatei. Lineage (GTDB taxonomy): Archaea > Halobacteriota > Methanomicrobia > Methanomicrobiales > Methanospirillaceae > Methanospirillum > Methanospirillum hungatei_A. Next base: position 1,570 of record QKDV01000188.1, on the reverse strand, counting down.
TAATTTTCTTCCAGGTGATGGATAGATTCTATCATCCGATTGGCTTTTTTAAGGTCATGAGTAAAAAATGCCTCAACGCTCTTTTCAAAAACCTGGATTGCAGCATCAGATGCTTGTTGAATGTGGGCCGAGATCTCAGGACCTACATCACCGGATGATATCTTCCTGGTATTATGGGCAATACGAAAACCATGATCACCAACCCGTTCCATGATCCTTCCAACCTGGAAATGGGGCAGCATCCTTACGATTGTGGTGTTCATCTTGCGTGAGAGGTGAATATTCTGCATGATCATGTTGGTCTGACGTGCAATCAGCCAGAAGAGCCGGTCTACATCGTTGTCCCTATCCATTACATCATCTGCAAGGTCGGGATCGTCCTTCAGCATTGCTTCGATGGCATCGTGATGCATCCCTTTCACGATAACGAACATCCTCTTAAGTGAGTTTTCAAATGGCATCTCAAGGGGATTGAGGAGATCTTTGAGCAGAATGGACTGATCGGTCTCTTCTACACACTCAGGTCCAATCACCATGCTTGAAAATTCACGGAGTTTGACCCGGATCTGCCCGGGTATCCTGTCTTTTGTTGTTATCTTGATGGTGCTATAGCCTGCGATGTATGTTCCGATAAGGAGACGAAGAAAAAAATCAGGTTCAGTCTGCTGATCAACAGTGATCTCCTTGATACGCTGAATTTGGTCGCCGTTAATATTCCTGGTAACCATCAGGGTTCCATCCGGCTGGATCAGAACACCGAGGGGATCATTCTTCTTGATATGCAGGGATTCAACCCAGTTCTTGGGAAGGGTAATAACATAGGAGGAACCTCCTGTCATTTGGACGCGTCTGATTTCCATATATCTGATCCTGTACGTATAGTTTTCTCTAAACCTATATAGAGAATCCGAAATTCGTAGTGTCTATATTTATACCGGTTGCATGAGATCAAAGAATCTATACAATTTAGGAAGAAGTGGGGGTCTGAAACAGGATTATGATTGAAACACCGGTAACATATCGGGTTGTCAGAGAATGGAATGATAGCGATATTGTTGCTCTATACCGGTCAGCTGGATGGTGGCGGGATTATTATGATCCTGCAGGAATTGCTCCCCTCATCAGCGGGAGTTACATCTTTGCATTAGGTGTTCATACCGGGACCGGAAAGGCTGTTGCAATGGGAAGAGTCCTGTCAGACCGGGTTGCAACCGGGTATATTCAGGATCTCTGTGTACTTGAGGAAATGAGAGGGATGCATATTGGAGTTGGTATTCTTGAATTTCTGATAAAGGAGGCAAAAGAAGGCGGACTCACTTCACTCTACCTTGTTGCAGAGCCTGATACTGAGTTGTTCTATGAAAAATCAGGTTTTATCAATGATGACGGCCTGATCTTCTTAACGAATAGTCCGGACGGTCATAATGAGACTTGACGATGATGATTTCCAACCTCTAACGCTCGAAGACAAGAAAATATTCGATGATATCTACTCCCGCTATCCTATTGAACACTCAGAAAATACTTTTGGTACTCTCTATTGCTGGCGCCACTATGGTCATTATGAGAT
>QKDV01000069.1 GCA_003251955.1 Methanospirillum hungatei | reverse complement strand
ACGGTGTGGCTTGCAGGGCTCTCACCAAATGTCCTGGTATATGATGTAAAAGTGATGGTGAGATATTTTTTCCTTATAGGTATGGTTACAGCGATCTTCAGTTCAATAGCATTTGCAGATCCCTGGGCCTCACTTTCTTCCGTGATCCTGGCAGTTCCGGCCTGGTTTCTGATCAGGCTCGGTTGCAGGAAGTGGGAGATGCAGGAGCAGGCAGTATATTAATGAGACAGGGAATTTTCAGGGCTCACTCATTTTTCAGAAAAAAGAGATAAAAAGTGTTAATCGACTCTCTTTTCCAACCTGAACGTTCCTGACCGAATATCGCCAACCCAACGGCTGAACATCTCCATCCCGGCTGCCATCTTAGCCCCGTGCTTCATGAAGAAGGCATCCTCATCAGAAGAGGTCTTTGGAGGGTCAGACCGATATGACTCAAGTGCTGCTGTGCCATCATAATCTGTGGCAGAAAACCGGATGTAAAAATCATCATACCCTGCCATCATCGCTTCTCCGGTAACGGTAGCGATATGGTACGGGTGCTGAATCATTGCAGGAGCGAGGGCATTTGAGTACTGAATTCCAGCTGCACGAATTTCAGGGATCATGCTGTTAAGATCCACCATGAAGGAGAAACCACCCTCCGGAATGATCGTCCTGACCCCTTCTATTGCTGCACATTGGGCTGCAAGTCGTGTGGTCATGATCCTGTGAATCTCACGGGTATCATGCAGGTATGCATCCATTGCAGGATTCGGAAGGTAGGCAGGTATTGCCGCCTGCTGCACCGGTGTGACTGCAGCAGTATAGACAGTTGCAAGAACCTTGACAAACTCATCCCTCACAGCCTTATCAGATCCTTCAGGTAGGATACAGGTGCCGATGCGAAGACCACCAGCAGACCGATCCATCGAAAGACCATTCAGGACAAACGTCCCTTCCGGATAGATGGAGCCCATACTCACAAACTTTGAGAGATCGTAGGTGAGAAGACTGTACGCCTCATTTGCAAGGATCAGTGTATTGTATTCACGGCAGATTGCAGCAATCTCCATCAGATCTTTTTCGGAATAGAGATTCCCCGTCGGATACCCGGGATTATTCAGAATCAGGAGATGCTGGGATTTGACCAGACCTCTGAGCATGGCTTTAAGTTGGGCCGGGAGAATACGGTATTCAGCTGCATAGTGGCCATACAACCGGTAATACGGCTTGTTGAGAATCCTGAGTTGTGGCAGATAGCCAAGCCATCCAGGTGATGGTACGATGACAGTTCCGGCAAGAATGGTAAATATCGGGAGTACCAGGCCTTTTACACCATGCCCGATGATAATCCGGTCTGCCTCGGCATGAATATTGTAGTTGCGTGCATAAAATCCACTCACCGCCTCCCGGAGCTCGAGAAGCCCGGCAGGATCTGCCAGGGTTCCAGGACATGCTCTGCCTGATACCTCGAACCTGATATCATCAGGAACAGGGAACGGGGATTCCGCTCTCCCATACGAGAAAAAGTTATCACAGCATGAGGTTGCCTTGCATACACTCTCCTGTTCTGCGACCAGCTGACTGAACCTCAGGGTATCAGGCTGCTGAATACGGTCTACCCGTGCATCGATCATAATCCCGGCCGTTCTTACCACCTTGGTGAGAATATCGGAGGAGGGGTCATATATCTTTTGGGTTCCTCTTTAGGTTCAGGTCACAGACCATGACTGCCAACCGTGATCCGTAACCTGAAGACAGGATGATATCAAATTTATTCAGTAACCCTTGACTCCTTCACCATTGACCTGATACGTTCAATAACTTCAAGTCTTCCACGGTATTCACCTTCGATCTGTTCTTCAATCTGATCCAGAATACTGTCTACGGTCCTGGAGAGAGTGTAAACCTTAACAGGTCTTCCTTTCTTTTCAGTGATAAGACTAGTTACCTGTGCCCACTTCCGGTCAATCAGTTGGTTGATCGCAATACTTACTTCAGGTTGCCTAAGATCTACGATCCGTTCGATCTCACGTGAGGTGAGATCAAACCCCTTGAAGAGTACTACAAGAACACGTGCCTCATTGCTTTTCAACCCCACATCGGTTAAAATCCTAGATACTTCCAGATCATTCTCTGAAAACTGTAAACTGTTATTCAGATCCATCCATACCCCCTGTTATATCCTAAATTTTATGTTGTTATTATTATATCGGATACTCAATCGACATCATGATATAAAAGTATCTGATATAACATCTCCGGGGTAAGAACCAGACACTCAGAACAGATTTTATCGGGTAGAATCAAGGGAGTTTTCTATTTTTGAGCAGTGAAGCAGGTGATGAGGATCTGAAGTTGCCAATTTTGTTTCAGATTGTCATTCATCACCATGATATCCGTCAGAAATTTTGATCTCATTTTTGAATGGTCCACTCTCCGTAGCGCGGGATCTACTTCCTCATCCTGAGGTATTCAATTTCGACGACAGGTTACACAAGCAGATGATATTACAGAATGTAATAAAAGAGAAGGGATAAATTCCCATTATTACGACTTTCCGAAGGCAATTCCATAGAGTACTGGGTGATCTGTATCAAGACTTAGAACGTCGCCTACTTTATCAGGATTAAATCCGGAGAACGGTACACCTGATAATTGGAGAGATGTAAGTTCGAGCAGGATGTTCTGTGCTATCTGACCTGTTTCCAGGTACATACTCTGGTTTGCCATATCTGTTCCAAACTTCTGGTAGGGAGAGTAGTTACCGCTCATGACAATGCATGCCGGAGCAGATGCCACACTCTTCTGCCCGAGGGCAG
>QKDV01000249.1 GCA_003251955.1 Methanospirillum hungatei | reverse complement strand
CTATCACAAAAAAGTTACGGACGTGGAGGGATTTGAACCCCCGACATTCAGCTTAGGAGGCTGACGCCATATCCTGACTAGGCCACACGTCCTGCCTTATCATGTGGCATACGGGAAGGTATAAGTCTATCGAACTGCCATTTTCTGAACGAATGGAACTGGAATTGATAGAAGAAGGGATTACTTCCTTGTGGGTCCCCAGACATGACAGCACCGTAGCTTTTCCTCCGGGAAGTGCTCCAATCTTCTACAATCCACGAATGGCTCTTAATCGTGATGCAACAGTGCTGGTAGCTGCCTGCACAGAGCCCAGGACTTATCTTGATGCAATGGGGGCAAGCGGAATCAGGGGATGCCGGGTAGGACATGAGACAGGGACCCAGGTAACGATCAACGACCGCGATCCTGATGCGACCTCATTGATAAGAAAAAATACTGATCATCTTGGCCTTGATGCCACCGTCACCTGTCGTGATGCAAATGCACTGATGTCAGAAGAGCCGTTCGATTTTGTGGATCTCGATCCGTTTGGAACGCCCGCGCCCTTTATCGATGCAGGAATTAGGAGTTCGATAAGGATGATCGGTATCACGGCAACCGATACTGCTCCTCTCTGCGGTGCACATCTCAAGGCAGGAATCAGGAGATACATGGCCCGGCCCATGAACACTGATTACCATGCAGAAGTCGGCCTGCGTATCCTGCTTGGGTATGCAGCACGAATGACTGCCCGGTATGACAGGGGAATAATCCCTCAGTTCTGCTTTGCCCATGAGCACTTTGTAAGACTTCATCTCCGGCTTGCACGAGGGACCCAGGTTGCAGACCGGACCATCGCAAGACTCGGATACATCTATCAATGTCCTTCGTGTCCGTACCGGTCCGAAGCAACCGGTTTTTTCCCGGAACAACAGACCTGCCCACACTGTGGAAAACCCTTAAGCCCCATAGGTCCGCTCTGGACCGGAGCAATTCAGGATACTGAGTTTCTCAATATCATGGAGTCAAGACTTCCGGAAAGCGGGCTTGCAGAACCTGAAGCACTTGAAAAAGTCATTACCTGCTGCCAGGATGAACCTGCTATCTCCTTCTCGTACGACTATCATAAACTTGCCAAGGCATACCGGGTATCACCCGGTCCAATAGCCGGAGTACTTGATTCATTGCAAAAAGAGGGATATGCTGCTTCAAGGGTGCATTATTCGGGATATTGTATCAAAACCGATGCCCCACTTGAAGTAATTCGAGACAATCTTACCGTTCAATAACTATCTGCAGGATATCCTCGTCAGCAAGAGTATGAGTCAGGCCCACACGTTGGGCCTCGTGTTTAACCGATTTTCCCCATATTCTTGCATACCTGAACTTATCATAGAAATCGCGGTGTAATTTGCGGCAGACATCTTCAACCTTTGCTCCAAGCCGCATAATCAGGGGTTCATCCAAATCAGCAGGTCCGGAAACAGGTTTGAGAAATAGACGCATGAATCCAAGGCTGTCAAAAATTGCATCCTTGAGTTCTTCCATGTGGTATCCTGAAGCTGCTGATATCATCACCGGCTGCATCTGGAATCGTTCGGCAAGATCGGCCTCTATTCGTTTGCGTTCTGCTTCATCAATGAGGTCGATCTTGTTGACCACCACGATGGCAGGTACATACACCCTGCTTCCCATCAGGGCATCGATAAGATCATCCTGGGTTGCATTTCCACGAATAAGGATATCAGCACTTGCAATCCGGTTCTCTGTCAGGATTGAACGGACTTCTTCGATATCAAGGTCGAGAGTACCGACAGCATTAAGCCTTACACCTCCGCGCGATGTTTTCTTGATGGTTATATCCGGCTGTGGCACATTGATCCTGATTCCGGCGTCATAAAGTTCACGGAGCAGGACATCAACGTGTTTCTCGTTGAAAACATCCACGAGAATGACGATCATGTCTGCTGTCCTTACGACGGCAATAACCTCTTTCCCCCGTCCTTTGCCCATCGCTGCACCAGCGATGAGTCCGGGGATATCGAGGAGCTGGATCTTTGCTCCCTTATGCTCAAGAGCACCCGGAACGACAGTCAGGGTGGTGAATGCGTATGCGGCGGTTTCACTCTCTGTACCAGTCAGTTTATTCAGCAGAGTGGATTTACCGGTTGATGGGAATCCTACGAGGACAACAGTAGCGTCTCCAGATTTCTTGACAGCATACCCCTCGCCGCCGCCACCGGATTTCATAGCCCGGTTTACGGCGTCCTCTTTCATCTTTGCAAGCTTTGCTTTCAGGCGCCCGATATGCTTGGAAGTAGCTTTATTATAGACAGTTTTCTGGATCTCGTCCTCTATTTCTTTTATTTGATCCTCAATTCCTGCCATATGTCCTTATTAATTATGAAGAATCTCCTCATATACTTGTGGTGGGGGAGAGAAAGAGAATACCAAAATATTCATAAGTACAAGGTGCTGAAATATGTAGGCACGTGCTGATATAGTGTAGTTCGGTCAATCATGTTGGACTCTCACTCCATCGACTGGGGTTCAAATCCCCATATCAGCATCTTACATTTTTCATCAATGTTCCATTGATGAAAGATCTCTTTTAGGGACATATCTTATCGGGAATATAAACCAATCAGAGGCTGGATATTTCAAAATACTCCAAAAATAATTTCCGTGGTTTGATTTATTAGAAACACAATCTGTGCCCCATTGATGTGTTCATCTGATTTTAAGCCCACTTAATTCGATATTTCCACCCTCATGAATTTTATCTGGGATCCAATAAAGGGCATTTTTTTATCCTCCCCTATCAGTAGAAAGGTATGAATCAC
>QKDV01000207.1 GCA_003251955.1 Methanospirillum hungatei | reverse complement strand
TTCCTGAAGCACATGCGAAAGCACCATCAGCAGTTAGTGCCGTCCTGTCAGGTGCAATCCTGAACGTTGGTATGTACGGTATCATCAGGATAGTCGGAATTGTGCACCAGACCTCAATCGTTACGCAGACTTCGATGCTTCTGATCGCTTTCGGATTGATCACCATGTCAGTAGCCTGCTTTTCGATGCTCAGACAGACCGGGACAAAACGGCTGATTGCATTTTCTTCGATAGAGAACATGGGTTTTCTCCTGGTCGCTTCAGGAATCGGAACACCTGTCGCACTCTTCTGGATGCTCTACCACATCATGGGGCACTCAGTTGTCAAGGCATCACTCTTCTTCTCTGCCGGAATCCTGCATCGTCAGTATAAATCCCATACTCCGGATGGTGAGGATCAGATAGGAGATCTATTCAAAATGCAGCCGTTTGCAGCGGCAGCGTTCATCATCGGATCGGTTGCAATCATCGGGACACCACTCTTCCCTCTGTTCCTCTCAAAGTTCGGAATCCTGCTTGAGGCAGGAAAATTCTCACTTTATATCCCACTCCTGGCACTCCTCCTCTTTGCACTTGCCGGTGCTGCCATCTTCAGATTCATCCTTGATATCATGGGAAGAACATTCCCAGACGGCGAAGCTCCGGTCCGGTACATCGTCCCGGTCTGGATGAAGGTACCGGTCGTACTTCTCCTCGTTCTCTCGGTTCTAATGGGTGTCATGATGATTCCCGGGGAAGAGGCCTTCCTCTCTGCAGCAGTCCATGATATCGGAATTGGAGGCGGATTATGAGCCAGACACTCTCCAGTGCTGTTCTGATAAAAGAGGATCAGACAGCCCGGTACTACACTATTCCGGGCCAGGATCTTGTTAAGACAGTAAAAGTCCTGAAAGATGAGGGGAAGAACCTGATATCGATCTTCGGGGTTGAGGATTTTGGAGACGAAAGGGAAGATTTGAGAGGATCTTCATGCAGCCTGCTTTACGTTTTTGAAGAGCAAGGAGAAGAGAAGTTCCTGATACTTGTTCTGCAGGATACCAGAGGGAAACACCACTCCATATCAGAAATATTCCCGGTTGCATCACTCTTTGAACGTGAGATTGCTGACGGATTCGGACTTTCCTTCATTGGAGCATTCGATACTCGAAGGCTCTTCCTCCATGAAGCATACCCTCCGGATTTCCACCCGCTCAAAAAGACAGTTCTAAACACTCCACCTGAAGGTGCCGGAGAGTGTATGCACAGTGAGCCGTACCAGTTCAGAACTATCGAGGGGAGCAGTGTCTTTCAGATCCCTGTCGGTCCGGTTCATGCAGGTATTATCGAACCGGGCCATTTCAGGTTCAGTGTTATCGGAGAAACGATAGTAAACCTTGAGGTACGGCTCGGATATCTTCACCGGGGACTCGAGAAACTTGCAGAGGGGAAGAGCCCGGATGAGGCTGCCAGGATTGCAGAATCAATTTCTGGTGATGAATCAGCAGTTAACGCCTGTGGCTTCTGTATGGCTGTCGAACAGATATGCAATATCACTGTCTCGCCCCATGCAGAACATATCAGAGGCGTGATCCTTGAACTGGAGCGGGCCTGCTCACTCCTCTCTGATCTCGCTGGAATGGTGACCGATGTCGCCCACCCGGTATCTGCAAGCAGGTTTATGGTCCTCCGCGAACGTTTGCAGCGGGAAGCAGACCAACTCTGCGGGTCACGGTTCCTTAAAGGAGCAATCTGCATCGGCGGAGTCTCAGAAAAGATCTCAAGCGATGCCCTAGAGCATCTCTTCAGCACAGCAGGTGAGATAGAGCACGAACTTGATGAGATCGCAGAATGGGTACTCTCTATTCCCTCAGTGATAGACCGGTTTGCAACCACCGGGGTTGTGAATCCTGAACTCATCAACTCTCTTGCACTTTCCGGTCCCATTGCCCGGGCATCAGGATCGTTTGCAGATACACGAATAGATCATCCATATGGAATTTACCGGGAACGGATTCCGGGGCAGACCTGTGAGCAGGGAGGAGATGTGCTTGCACGGTTCTCACTCAAGTACCAGGAGATCCGTGCATCACTCAGATATATTCAGGAACTGCTGGTCTTCATTCCCGATGGACCCTCACGAGTGCAGGTGCAGATTCGTGATGGATTCGCCCTTTCTGCGGTTGAATCGCCACGAGGGATGGCATTGCACTGGGTGTATATCAGAAACGGAGTAATTCACCGGTATAAAGCACGGACAGCGTCTTTCTGCAACTGGTACGCGATAGAACACGCGGTCATCGGTAACATCGTCGCTGATTTTCCGGTCATCAACAAGAGCCTGAATCTCTCATATGCAGGAACGGATCTCTGATACCATGCTCGAAACGATTGTTAATCTTTTTAAAAAACCACTCTGCACAGATACCGGCATCCGGCCAGCTCAGAACGGGAATGAAACCCTGATTACTGAAGACGGGGCTGCGTTGAAGCAGGAGATATCCCGGTTGTTCGGAAGAAGCCTCGCAATCAGGGAGGTTGACTGCGGGAGTGATAATGCAGCAGAGATTGAACTTGGAAACCTCTCTTCTGCATACTACGATCTTGAGCGGTTCGGAATCACCTTCGTGGCTTCCCCAAGACATGCCGATGCCCTGATGGTCACCGGTGCAGTGACGCTAGCGATGGCTGACGCCCTCAAAAAGACATACGAGGCAACACCAGGACCGAAGATCGTCATCGCGGTAGGTGATGATGCATGCACCGGGGGAATATGGAAGGGATCGTATGCAGTTTTAGGAGGAGTTGATGCTGTTATCCCGGTAGATCTCAAGATCCCGGGAAATCCACCA
>QKDV01000126.1 GCA_003251955.1 Methanospirillum hungatei | reverse complement strand
ATTGATGTTTTAACGGGAGATACCCGCTCCTGAAACTGTGTCGGATGCTTCCCGCAGACACTACACCGGCTCCGGTCAGGAAGGCCCGGGATTTTTACAAAACTCTGTGATTTGACCTCTGAAAATGACATCTCATATGGCCGGTCAGAGATCTCCGGCTCAGGTGAAATGATATCAGAATCATCATAGTCATCAGGATCATCGTTATTATCAGAGTCCTCACCGGTGTCATCATACAGCCAGACACTTCCACCCTTCTCCCATGCATCATACAACGCAGAATCCCAGAGATACACCCGGGCTCGTCGCATCGTCGAGCAGCCCTCATCACCTCTTGTCTCGGTCCGGTCAAGAAATGAGACAGCCGGACACTTATCGAGAAGACCGGAGTAGGCCTTCCCGTATGAGTGGTACCCGTGCAGCAGTTTTCCAACCGTTGAATTCGAGAGCCCGGAGAGTTTCTGCAGTTCGGTGATCGTCACCTCGGGCTGGTTCAATGATGTGAAGACTGAGATCATCTCACTCTCACGTTTTGTCAGCTTGTTTGCCTGAGCTCCGGTCTCACCGTTAAGCGTCTCATATAACCGTGCAGCCTGTGCAAAATCATCACCGGTCGCAATAACACAGGTGACTCCGTTCACCTCTTTCTTTTCCCGTTGTCGCTGGTTTAGTGCTGCATTGGTCCTGATAAGATCGAGCAGCATGTCCGGGTTTCTCCGGTTCTCAGCCGACTGGAATCTGATTCTTGTTGCATACGGAATCACAACCCAGACCGGTGAGAGCGAATCCCAGATCTGCCTGCATACAAGAAGATCATCTGATTCTGTACTGATAGCATCAGGAAGAGCCTCGGCAGATGAGAGTGTTCTCTCAAGTACCCGCTTGTCCTGTTCCTCTGAATCGTCTATCCAGCAGGTGAGCATCCGGTTAAAAACCTGGTCATCACCGGGACCTTCGACCTTTGCAATCCACCAGACACACCGCTCCGGGATCGTGCAGACCTGGGCCTTTCTATCCTTGTTCACCGTCCGGTACGGAAACGGCTTTTGAAATGATGTCGTAACACCCTTCAGGATCTCCTGCATCTGGTCTGAAAGTGACACATCATCAAGCGTGATGACACTGCCAGATGAGAGATCATCCATGTAAAAGAGAGCCTTGTCACTCATCCGGCCTTCGAGCCGGTACTGCTTTGGCACAAGACTCTTCATCGTCTCGATGGCATGGGACTTTCCTTTCCCTGACTCACCGGTGATCGAGACGTGGAGCCCTTTGCTGTTTATCACCGACCGGGATGCAAGAGAATGGACAAGACACTCGGCAACGGTCTTATCGCCTTCGTGAATAGATGCGAATGTCTGGAGAAGGAACGAGAGTGGATCAGCAGATTCCAGGATCTCATTGCAACGGACCCGAATTGTTTCATCAACCGTCTCGGGTTTTTCTCTCTCTTTCTCTATTACACAAGGACTCTGATCGTTCCCGGCTGATTCGTATTGAGCCCGGGCCTGTGCACGTTCATACTCAGTCGGACGCGTCCGGCCTTCTGCCTCATGCTTTGCCCTGATCCGATCTGACCGGAGCCGGGCAAGCCGTGTCTCGATGTCAGGCTTTACCGGCTCAAACATTGCCCGAAGTTCTGGCCACCGCTGCTTCCCGCCTCCGCACGAGTTGTGATGACATCCGGCAAAGATCGCACCGTTTGCAAACTGAATCGCGTACGCCCCGTCTGAATGGGCAGAAGAGAACGGACAGTCATCAAGTACAAAGAGACGGCCGTCGTTGTACGGTTTCTCAGAATAGGTGAGATTGTGCTTCGTGAGCCAGAATGCAAGATCGATCCCGGTGGCCTGATCCTCTCCTGCCTGTCTCTCCGGTGACGGTTCGCTTGTTTCAGGCTTCAATGATGAGACCAGACCATGCAGGAACTCATAACTCACAACCGATCCGGGAGAGGTGAGATCTTGCGGAACGGTGATGATCTTTGATCTCCGGTGTGGCCGCTCAGGCAGATTATCTCCTTTGCGTGAGATCGTCCCATATACCTTCCAGATCCTTGCAGCGTTGAAGTTCGCTGTATCAACCTTGCATGTGACGTCAGAGAACCGGGTATCCAGAACCTCGAGCACCTGACGAACCAGCGATCTGTTCTCCTCGTCGTTTGGAAGATCGATCCGGTAGAGAAGATGAGCACCGTTTCCTGAATCAGCATATATTGGATCAGGCCAGCCCTGCTCTGAAAGAAAGGTGGCAATAGATGATGCAAGATCCAGTGCTCTCCTATGTTCTTCATCAGACGACGAAACCCCGGATGGCCTGACCGGATCGATATCTATCGGCAGCCATCGCCTCCGGAAAATATCAACATCTGCAGTTGTCGAGTCCTTTCGCTCAAGCCTGTATTTGATCCGGTTCGCCCGTCGTGCAAGCAGAGCCGGATTGACCTCGTTCAACGTGACATAGATCCCTGAAACATGGGCATCCTTCTCACGGTCAACAATATCTTTTGCAGCAATAGTCAGGTCGCTATAGTATCCTGAAGAGATGCCCTCTCCGGTGATCGCCCTGACCTCGATGACCTGACCGGGAGTAAAGAGAAACGACAGGGTCCTGAAGACCTCATCCTTCAGAGAGAGATCCGGCATCTCATTCCCACCGGCACAGAAGAGAGATCATCTCTGCTCCGTTATAGGAATTGCACCACCGGCAAGGATCCGGTACCTCTCCCAGTCTCGCTCCTCCGGAATCCAGAACTCAACATCTCCAGGATTCCAGTGGGTTCTGACATAGAGAGTGAGTTGCTGTACTTCTTTTGAGAATGTATTAGAAC
>QKDV01000290.1 GCA_003251955.1 Methanospirillum hungatei | reverse complement strand
TTCAGACCCGTTCTCAATGCAGGTGCATGTCAGGGCATAGACCATCTCCGGTTCGCCGTAAATGACCGGTCTACCCTCTGCATTATACTTGTGTGAATCAGCCATTCCATCCAGAAGCCAGCCACGCTCAAGAGCAAGCTGCTCCGGGACAGGAATACCGGTATGCGATGATAATGCCGCTATGAACTGGTCAACATTATCAAGCCCGATTGGGATTGGAAGGTTGACAAGCCTGACACCGTATTCCTTCTCCAGGAATAATCCTGGTGAGAATTCATCCGGACAGGTCATGCCGAACTGGATTGTAAGGGGAGCTCCGGGCATTCTCGATATATCGGCAGGACTTGTCCCACCGGTAGGGATCTTCTGGTATCTTCCACCATATGGACGATCCAGGGTCATCGAGAAGTCCGGGATCAGGGTATATTCCAGGTTGAACATGCCGAGGATACGTTTGATCTCCCTGATATCAGCAGGACTGATATTCGGAATTATCACGTTGATCCGGTCATGTTGCTCACAAGGTCGTGCATAATGGGCAATGGCAGCCCGTGTTGCAGCCCAGAATCCCTCTGAATGAGTGCCGCCATAACTTGGTGTTGCAACCGATATGATCTCAACACCGATTTCCGGCCGTTCCTGTTTATAGGACCGGATGATCCGGTCCATATCCTCACCCATCGTCTCGGCAAGACAGGTTGTCAGGATTCCAACCATTGTCGGCTGATAAACCCTGATGACGTTGTCGAGAGCTTTCTTCAGGTTCTTCTCACCGCCGAGAATCGTCTGTTTCTCGTTCAGTGAGGAGGAAGCAATATCCACGGGCTCGTGGAAGTGTTCAACATTTGCAAGACGCATATACGTACTGCAACCCTGGGATCCATGCACGAGCACCATAGTTCCTTCGATACCTTTGAAGGCGACAACGCCTCCAAGTGGCATACACATGTGGCACTGGTTCTCGTTGACCTCTTTTACCCTGTGGGTGCTTACTCCGGTCTGCATGATTATCCCTCCTGAATGCTCTCTTTCAGATGTTTCCAGACTGGTGAACAGGTTGTAACGTATACTTCCTTGGCAAATGTGACGGCTCCATCAAACCCGGCCAGACATTTCTTGCGGTCGTGATTATGATCCACGAACCCGATGCCGAGTTTGTATGCAAGGACACGCTCCTTTACGCCGCCAGCCATTACATCAACCTTCATCTCGAGAAGGAACTTTTCGATCTCTGCCGGGTTGGCATCGTCGACCACGATTGTTCCTTCGCTTAAGAGGCCGCTGATGGTATCATACTCTTCCTGTTTTCCGGTCTGGGTTCCGGTAACTACAACTTCCATCCCAAGATCTTTCATCTGCCTGATCAGGGCGACGGCTTTAAAGGCTCCGCCAACGTAAATTGCGGCTCGCTTTCCTGTCAGTTTCGCCCGGTACTTTGCAATGAGTGGTTCAATCCTGGTAGTTTCCCGTGCAATTAATTCTTCGGCTTTCCTGATGATCTCGGGATCTCCATAGAAGGCTGCAATTCTCCGCAGACTGTCTGCCGTGTTCTCTGCTCCGAAGAAGTTCACGTCAAGGTAGGGAATCCCGTACTCCTGTTCAAGGCGCTGGGCAACCCAGTGCATCGACCCTGTACACTGAACAATGTTCAGGCATGATCCAGGTGCCTTCTTCAGTGCTGCGACGGTTGAATCTCCGGTGAAGGCAACGTTGACTTCTACTCCGATCTCTTTGAGATACCGCTCAATCAGCCACTTCTCTCCTCCAAGGTTGTACTCTCCCAGGAAGTTGAGTTTCCGTGTTTTTTCAATGACCTCGCCAGGTTTTGGCTTGATCAGTTTCATTATCGCTTCTGCTGCTGCCCGGTACCCGACGATCTTATTCCCTGACAGGAATCCGGATGATTCCACAGGAATTACATCGATCCCATATCTCTGGGATGCATCCTTGCAGACGGCAATAATATCATCCCCGATCATTCCGACCACGCAGGTTGAATACACAAACACTGCAGGGGGATGGTATTTTGTCACCACTTCATCGATACAGGCAGCTAGTTTTGGTTCACCACCAAAAACCACGTCCTTCTCTTTCAGGTCTGTGGAAAAACTATGCCTGAACATCTCTGAGCTACTGGAGAGACTTCCCCTGATATCCCAGGTGTATGTGGCACAGCCGATCGGACCGTGGACCAGGTGAACTGCATCCGTAATCGGATTCAGAACAACCCGTGCTCCGCAGAACACGCAGGCTCTCTGGCTGACTGCTCCGGCCAGGCTGTCGTCTGCGCAATGAATGCGGCTTTTGTTCTTCCCTGTGGTTATGATGGAGTTCTGGCGTTCGCTAATGCATCCGGGGCTGCCGGATGGCAGCGAACAAGTATGCTCCATAATATTTCACCGTTTTTTGAAATTCAGGTACCGGAAAGGGATTTTCCCTTTCAACCCGGAGGTCTACAGTACCAGTTCGTAATCTTCATCGAGACAATCACGGTCACGCCGGTCCAGAAGGGCGTTGCTGATCATCTCTATGAGCCGTAGACACCCTTTGTATCCGGTGATGGGCATCAGCTGGTGAACAGCCCGGTCCATAATCGGGAATCCTACTCTGACGAGCGGGATGTCCTCGGCTCTTGCGATATATTTTCCATGTGTGTTTCCAATCAGGAGATCAACTGGTTCATTCTTGATCCACTGGTGGAGGTTGAAGAGATCTCCCTCGGCCTTGACAAGGTAGTCTTCTATCCCTGCTTCGTCTAACATGGAACTTATTTCTTCCTCGAATGCTTTCCCTGGAGTTCCTGTTATCACATACTTTGGAATCATGCCCATAG
>QKDV01000090.1 GCA_003251955.1 Methanospirillum hungatei | reverse complement strand
ATGAGTTTATGAATGCTGCTGTTTTCCATGATCACCTCTGTCCCGGTGTTACCTCAGGATACATGATCATCAAGTATGTAGAGAAGAATCTCCCAATCACCAACACATCAGAGACCTACATCGATATCGGATCTCCAAACTGGTGTAAAGAGGATGCATACCAGATGATCTGGGACTCTACCCCTGGAAAAAGCAGCGAGTTCGTGATGGCCTTAAGTGCTGATGATGAGGCTGCAATCAAAGCAAAGTATGGAACAAGGCCTGCAGGAATCATCATCCGGTGGAATTCTGCAGCCAAGAAAGGAACAGGAGTAGCTCTCGGGTTTGACTTTGACAAAGTCAGTGATGAGACAGGAGTTACAAACTGGACCGGTCCTTCCTGGGCTCCCAAACTGGTTGAGAATATCGGGATGATGCCGATGGTAGACAAACCCGAAGATTACATTACCACATTCAAGGAGTTCCCCGTTGATGAAACAACCCTGACTGAACTGAAGACCGCTGGAAATAACCCTTACAAAGTACTGGGGATGCTGTAAGGATCGATTAATCCATCATTTTTACGAGGAAACACATGACACGAGTATTATTAACGTTACCCTGGAAAATCCTGACACTCATTGCACTGCTGGGACTGGTGGCAGTGCCGGCAGTTATGGCTGCAGATTCTTCTGCAGATAAGACTGTAACAGATAGTTATGGCAGATCAGTTACCATTCCTGCAGATCTCAAAGAGGTTATCTGTTCAGGTTCAGGCTGTCTTCGGTACCTGACCTATTTAGGTGCACAGGACCTTGCTTCAGGAGTAGACAGCATTGAGAAAGAAGCCCAGAAAATGGATGCACGGGGATACACACTCCTCAATCCACAGTTCAAGGATCTGCCCCTCTTTGGAGAATTCCGTGGAAAAGACGATCCTGAAAAGATTATTGCAATCAGTCCCCAGGTGATCTTCAAGATTAGCTCATCCGGACAGACTGATGCAGCTACAAAAGAAGAAGCAGACAAACTCTCCTCAAAGACGAGTACCCCTGTCGTCATGATGCCGTACGGGTCACTCCGGACTGCAGAAGAACAGGAACAGATGTTCAGCACTCTTCGCATAATTGGAGAGGCTACAGGCAAGGAGGACAGGGCAGAAGAGTTAATCTCTTACATCAAGGATACTATTGCAGATCTGGAAAGCAGAACAAAAGATATTCCTGAATCTGAACAGAAGACAGCCTATGTCGGGGGAGTCAGTTATGCCGGAGCACATGGCATCATCTCAACCGAACCAGCTTACCCGCCATTCATCTGGGACAATATCAAGAATGTCGCAGGAAAGATGGGCACTCAGCACGCTGATGTAGCAAAAGAAGCCATCGTTGACTGGGATCCTGATTATATCTTCATGGATATCGGAACCATTCAAACTGGCAATGAAGGAGGAATCGGTGAACTGAAGACTGATCCGGCACTTGCAGGTCTGAAAGCAGTAAAAGACGGAAATGTCTACGGAGTTCTCCCGTACAACTTCTACAACACCAACTACGAGAATGTTTTGGCTGATGCATACTTCATCGGAAAGACTGTTTACCCAGATAGGTTTGCAGACATTGATCCAAAAGCTAAAGCAGATGAGATCATGACCGAGTTCCTTGGATCATCTCCGCTTGAGGATATCAATTCCCAGTACGATGACCTTGGACTGACCAAATTGAATATCTGAATCAGGAATGAATAACTCCCTGATTCACTTCATTTTTTGGAGAAGAGCCACATGCATCTAGCTGATGGAAAAGCTCCAGCAGATTATCTTTGTTATATAAAATCCAAAATACTCTGCATATGTGCAGGAATTGTCCTGGTATTCCTTCTTCTGATCATCTCGATTTCTGTTGGTGCAGTCTCCATTCCTCCCGGTGAAGTAGTTCTCACCCTTTTGGGACAAAATGTGAACTCCAAATGGGACGCAATCATCTGGAACATCCGCCTCCCTCAGGCTCTAACAGCAATTGTTGCAGGAGTGGGACTCTCGGTTGCCGGAGTTGCAATGCAGTCTATCTTGAGAAATCCTCTCGGGTCACCCTTTACCCTTGGTATCTCAAATGCCGGAGCATTCGGTGCGGCTATTTCGGTGATCATCCTTGGAACCGGCCAGATGCATTCAACCATTGCCAATGCAGTCACCATCAACAACCCATATACCACGACAATCATGGCGTTCATCTTCTGCATGATTGCTACCGGTATCATCCTGATGATCTCCAGAATAAGGGGCTCATCTCCTGAAGTGATGGTGCTCACCGGGGTAGCACTCTCCTCGCTTTTTACCGCAGGAACAATGTTTCTGCAGTACTTTGCTTCAGACACACAACTCGCAGCCGTTGTATTTTGGACGTTTGGTGACGTGAGCCGGGCAAACTGGCCTGAACTAGGGCTTATGACAGTTCTTGTCTCACTCTCCACGATCTACTTCTTGTCAAACCGATGGAACTACAACGCCATTGATGCCGGAACCGAGACTGCAAAAGGACTCGGAGTAAATGTTGAGAGGATTCGTCTCGTTGGTATGACAATTGCAGCCCTGATAACGGCAGTGATTGTTGCATTCCTTGGAGTCATAGGGTTTGTAGGCTTGGTATGTCCACATATGGTTCGCAGGATCATCGGAGATGATCAGCGGTTTTTAATACCTGGTTCGTGTGTAATGGGAGGGATTCTCCTTCTTGCATCAGATACCGTGGCACGGCTTATCGTTGCACCGTATGTACTACCGGTAGCAGTTCTCACCGCTTTCATGGGAGCTCCGGCATTTATCTACCTCATTATCAGGGGATATCATCGATGATTCTCAACGTGGAAGAACTGAAGTTTCTGTACAAAAACAGGGCTGTTCTTGAGAGTGTCGCACTTGAAGTTAATCATGGAGAGATTGTTGCAATTCTCGGGCCAAACGGAGTGGGAAAGACCACACTTCTCAAATGTCTTAACCGGATCCTGAAACCAAAAAGTGGGCATATCTACCTTGATGGTGCAGAAGTTGGCAGCCTTGACACAGTTGAGATTGCACGCCGGGCAGGATATGTCCCCCAACGGGTAGAAACCGGAAGGCTCACTGCTTTTGATGCCGTTCTCCTCGGACGTCGTCCCCATATAAAATGGGACGTTTCACCACATGACTTGAGTATCGTGGATGCTGTCTTCACCAGGCTCTCCATGGAACATCTGCGGCTTTCATACATTGATGAGATGAGTGGAGGAGAACTCCAGAAGATAGCAATCGCCCGTGCCCTGGTCCAGGAACCGCGGATTCTTCTTCTGGATGAGCCGACAAGTAGTCTTGACCTAAAAAACCAGGTTGAGATCCTGTCAACAATCCATGGGATCGTGAGAGAACATGGTATTGCTGCAGTGATGACAATGCATGATCTAAACCAGGCATTTCGGTACGCAGACAGATTTATCTTCCTGAAGAATGGCAGAATTCATTTCCAGGGAGACAGAAACTCAGTAACAGAAGAGGTTATCGAGGAGGTCTATGGCCTTCCGGTAATCATGGGGACCATAGAAGGTATCACATGCATCATGCCCGGTTGTCCTAGTGCCGGAATGGTGCATCAGGAGAATTAATGATTAATATGTGTTCAGATAATCCAAAAAATACAGAAATTAAGCCAGAATACGCATCATTTGAAGATGCTGTAGAGTTTCACGGACATGTATGTCTCGGCCTTTCAAGCGGGTACCAGGTTGCCATTGCAGCAATGAAGGCACTTGGTGTTCAGCGACCTAAGGATGAAGAACTCGTTGCCATCGCTGAGACAGATGCCTGTGGGGTTGATGCAATCCAGGTGGTCACCGGCTGTACAGCAGGAAAAGGAAACCTGATCATCCACGATTATGGGAAGCATGCATTCACCTTTTACTGCCGGGAGAGCAACAAAGCAGTCAGGGCCATTACCTGCCTTGAGGAGTTTATGCAACAAAACCCAGAGATGGATGAACTCAGGCCTAAGGTCTTTTCTGGTAAGGCTACCGAAGAAGAGCGGACTAGATTCTATGAAATGACGGATCAGGTCTCTAAGGCTATCCTGGAGGCACCACCTGAAAAGGTTGTGAAACTGGAGTTTGTCCAGATGGAACCTCCAAAGAAGGCAAGGATATTCACCTCAATCCCATGCGGATGTTGTGGAGAGATGGTGGCAGATGCAAAGACCCGGGAGCATGAAGGGAAGCAGATCTGCATGCCCTGTTTCTTAAAGTTGAATAAGTGAAATCTACTGTCATGAAGTAGACAACAGATTTATCAGAGGGTCTGAATACCATCTACATTTTTTGAGGAAAGGGTCATACCAGCCGGGACATGATCATTAGAGAAATATTCAGAACATCTTTTCTTCATCACTTCATTGATCAATCCATTTTAGTTCTTTGATCAAATACAACAATTTGACATATATACTGAAGATCAGGTGATCCAATCGGATTAAGGAGTGAGAAAAGATATATATTTTTGCGCACATGAGTAGCACTGAGGTGATATGATGATATGGAACATGTATCATATCAGGGGCATATTACTACTGTGTATTCTCACAATCTGCCTGATTATCCCGGCATCTGCATATGATGAATATCTGGATGGTGGATTCCTTGGGATTCCTTCTGATATCTATTCACGAATGGATCCCTCTGTCTCGAACAATATCATCGGAACCGTTCAAGAGAATACACTGTTCGGATTATCTGATGACAAACCCCTTCAGACAGGGTACTGGAGGAGTCCGTCCTACAATCTCTGGCAGAGGAACAGTTACAGCATCTTTAATCCATTCTGGTTCAGACCAGCCTTCTTCTGACTCTTTTTTTGAGCTGCTGAAAACGCGGATGGAGAAATGGGCAACCGCGACTGATAGAGTAGTGAAAGGATCTACCTGATCCATTCCTTCTGTTATCTACAGTATTCTCCTTGTCATGCCGTATTTATCTGAATACGACATACTATGTAGTTGCAACATCAACTAATTGGGTTTGATCCCGAGAAAAGGATCTGAAGTTGCTTGTCCAATCTTTCACCATAATACTTTCGGTACCCGGATATTAGGAATCACAAGATATGATAATATTTAATAAAAGACATCTTTTCATCCTTTGTTTTACAGGTTACCTAGCAATGGCAGGAGGATCACTCCTGGCACCAGTTCTGCCCGAGATGATTGATCCCCTTCAGACCACAGCACAGGCTGTCGGACTGCTAATGTCTGTTTTCACACTTTCAACAGCAGTATTCACTCTGGCCTTAAGCCACTTTATCGAACGAGTGGACAGAAAAAGAATCCTGGTTCCTAGCCTGTTGATATATGGCCTTACCGGATTAGCTGCATTTTTCACGGATAGTTTTGGAATACTTAACATTCTGCGATTTATCCAGGGAATCAGTGTTGCTGGAATGATGACACTGGCATTCCTAATTATCGGGGATGCATACCGGGGAATTGATAGCATCCATGCCATCAGCAGAATGAGTATGTCCCTCGCAATAGGAGCAATTACTGCCCCACTGATAGGTGGTATCCTGGCAAACATAGGATGGAACTACCCGTTTCTGTTCTATCTGCTCTCAATTCCTTTTGCCCTGATGGTGGTAACCACGCTCCCTGAAACACGGGAACAAAAACAGAATTTGACACATGCTGGGATTAGAGAGGCAGTATCCTCTCTCAAAGAGTTCCCGGTTATCTACACGATTTTTTTAGGATTCTCAATCTTCTTCCTTCTTTATGCCCTGATCATTTACATCCCCTTCATACTCAAGGAGATGTTTGACTTTTCATCAGGAAAATCCGGCCTGATGCTCGCCATTGAAGGAATTGCGGTTGTGATCCTGGCATCACAGATGAGAAAGCTCTCACACAAATTCTCTATGATCCGGGTTATTACGATGGGATTTTTCCTTGTCGGCATATCTATGCTCTGTATCTCTTACACCACCTCTATCGTTAGTATCTTTCTCCTGCTGATCCTTTTTGGTGCAGGTTTGGGATTAGCACAGACAGGCATCGATGCTCAGATCATTCAAATCAGCCCGGCAAGAACCAAAGGAGGTATTCTCTCTATCCATACATGCATGAAATACATGGGGATGAGTCTTTCTCCCATTATTCTGGGAATAATTCTTTCCTTCTCCGGGCTTCAAATTATTTTTATCATCTCCGGTGTTTTTGGAATTGGGATCGCTCTCATTACATTTGTATTGAGTAAACGGTTTGATGGCTTTATTGCTCATTCAGGATAAAAAAAACCTATTCGACCAGAAAACAGGATTTCCTTTTTTTACCAGACCATCCTCCCTCCAGATCCAGATGCCAAGAGAAGTGGGAAAAAATCAGGCAGGCAATTACTGACTGAGATTATCACCCAGTCTATATGATCCAGCAATCTGTTATAATAAAAAGTCCTATCACCAACAGAGCCACCATGACCAGGATAATATTTGTGCCCCAGATACAGGAATTTATCAAAATTCCCAAAATCACTGGACGGATTCTGTTACTCACATTAATTATGACCGGGCTATTAGTAGCACATGCTACAAGCCTGCCGACAATTATGTATCCCTTGAAAGAATCGCCAGAAAGCGGACCATACCAGGATGATGAGTTCATGGCCATTGCGACTGATGAAATATATAGTCTGTCCAATGCAACGATCCCGACTGGAACCGAACTTCTCAATCTTCAGAGTACCCAGCAGAAACTGGCATCTATGAATATCAGTCCTGAATTCTACGATGAAGCACGAAAAATAAACGCATACCTGTATTATACTGCTCAGGCAGGAGAGGCATACTCAGATGCCATGAGCCTTTCAGGAAAGGCATACTCCCCGACATATGAAGATCCATCAGCAATGGCTGAAGTCCAAGAGTATCAGGGTGCATCACAGACGATGTGGAACCAGATACAGGATCTCTTCCCTGATGTTATCCCATACCGGATAACGACAGAAAAGACACCATACTCAGTCAACGAGGATCCAAACTTCAAACAGCCAAACAATCCATTCTCATCGTACTCAGAAGAAGATGAGATATATGATCAATATTATCGACGATCGCCGATTTAAGGCCGCGCTATTGCCGACCCACTCGCGTGTTCAGGAAGGAATTTTACCTTAGAAAAATGGGTGCAAAAATTCCCCAGATCACGTTTGCTATAAAAATGCATCGAATTGATATTGCCCAAGATTCGGATAGTTAGTACGTCGACAAAGCATGAGTGCAAAAAAAATTGATCTCAAAACTATTTTTTTTTAGTTAAAGCAAATTGACTGAATGAAAAACCTATGGAGATCCCTTCTTTTTCAGAATTATGACCGATTTTCTTTATAACGGGACATAATTTCGAAACATTTAACTAAATACTGACCAACTAAGCAATTACCACAACGGTATTGTAACGCTCTATGTGTGTGGTATTGCATAGTGAGTACTCTTGTGTCTGATCAGAGTTACGCAGGAGATAGGTTTACATGGAAGAGATTGTATTAGGCATTGGTATTACTGCATTGGCGGGAGCTCTTGCCACAGTTGCCGGTGCTGCGGAAGATACTGAATCTGATATCGGTTCACAGGGTGACCCGAACTCTCAGGTCCAGCTCGCTCCGCAGATGGGATATATCCACCGCATCTTCAACAAGGCAGTCTCCGGTGAGCCACCAGCATATGGGCTATGGTGTGCCATCGGGGCTGGAGTGGCCTGGGCTTTCTTACAGCTTAACTACAACCCGGCTCTTGCTATTATTCTTGGCTCGATTGTTGCGGTGTTTATTCAGGGTATCTACTGTACATCAGGATACCTTGGTCGTACCGCAAGTCTGGCCAAGTTCAAGCAGCCGGTTTATATCGACATCCTCAAGTCTTTGACTTCGGTGACGATGGCACATGCGTTTGTCGCGATATTTTGTACCACAGCAGTGTGTTACTTGATGTCCGCAGCGCTGCACCACCCGTTCGCACTTCCGCTCCTCGGACTTATCTGGGGTATTGCGCTTGGTGCAGCAGGTTCAGCATCAGGAAATCCATTCTATGGAAAGGAACGCCAGTACCAGAACCAGAAGTTCGGTGCCGGTGTTCCAATCTCTGCATCCGGTAACATTGTCCGGTACGCAGAGGCAGGCCAGCGGTCTTCACTTGACAACGGATGGTTTACTACCAAGTTCGCCGGTCCGGCATCAGGTATCTGTTTTGGTCTGATTGTGTTCCTTGAACTCTGGCGTACCGTTCTCTTTGAGGAGTCCCTCGCCGGATGGGGAGCAGTCATTGCAGGTATTGTTCTGATTCTGATCTTCACATTCATCGACCGTTGGATCGAGGTGTGGGGACGCAAGACCTACGGACCATACACTGAACCAGAGGAGTCTTCATCATGAGTGCACTCGGAGGAAAGGCAGCCGGTGGCGACGGTATCAATATGACCGGAACCATCGTTGGAATTGTCATTATCCTGGTTTCAATCGGAATTACCGCTGTTCTCGGTGCATCCCTAATTGTTCCCCTCATCGGGATTATCATCGGTGGTGCCCTGATTGCATTCGGTGTTCACTTCGTCCCTGTCGGTGGAGCACCGGCAGCAATGGGTCAGGCACCGGGTATCGCAACTGGTGTGGCAATGCTCGCAGCAGGTGCCGGTCTTGCCGGTCTCTTTGGTGGAGCATGGGCATACGAGACGACTGGTGACTTCCTTATCTCCATCATTGGTGGAGCAGTAGGTGGTGGCCTGATGATGGCAATCACCTGTCTGATGGTGAACGCAACCTACGTCTTTGCGATGGGTATTCCTGCAGCATCTGGAAAGATTGCAAAGGACCCAATTACCGGAGATACTTTCCCTGAATATAAATCCCAGGGAACTGAAGGTCATGGCCTGCCGTTCATCTCCTTTGTTGGTGGTGTAATTGGTGGACTTATCGCCGGTCTTGGCGGAACCATCATCTATATTGAACTTCTGGACGCGTACAGCACCGGCCTTGCAACCATAATGCAGGCTGAGGCAACTGCAATCCAGCCACTTGCAATCTCGCTTGCAGGAATCTTTGCAATCGGATTCTTCCTGGTCAACGCAGTGCTCGCAGCATACAACATCACCGGTACCATCGAAGGGCCACATGACCCCAAATTCAAGCGGGTTCCCCGTGCAGTCATCGGTTGTGCCGTTGCATCTGCATTCTGTGGCCTCATCTCACTGCTGCTGGTGACCAACATCGGAATGTGAGGAGAAGACATGACAGCAAAAATGGAAGCATCTGAAGGTAAAATGCCTCACAACAAGCTGATGACCTATGGTCTGGTCATCGCAGTCGTAGGCACCTACCTCACTTATCTCAACGTTCTTACCGGCGTTGCGGTATTCTCCTTCTTCGGAGGGATTGCTGCAGTCGCCGCTCTCTGGTGGGGATCTGACACGATCAAACACCTCTGCAGTTACGGTCTTGGTACCGGTGTTCCGTCAGCAGGTATGATCGCATTCGGTTCCGGGGCAATCGCCATGATTGTCGGTACCAAGTTCGGCATTGCATCGCCGATTGTAACTGTTATCCTGGCAGCAATTCTTGGAGCAGTAATCGGATACACAGCAAACAACATCATCAACATGAACATCCCGGTGATGATCATGTCCCTGATGGAGCTCGCAGTAGTCGGTGCAATGACAATGCTCGGATTTGCAGCAATGGCAACCGGTTCGTTTGAGTTCAACCAGCTGATCATCGGCAGCATGTCTCTTTCAGTAGAGAGTGCAGGCGTAGCAGCAGGTGGAGCACAGACATTCCTTGTCACTGCAATCCCACAATATGGAAACTCGCTCATTGGAGGAGCAGCACTTGCAGTGATCTTCTTCCTCGGTGCACTCGCACTCCAGCACCCATTCAACGCCTGCCTTGGTCCGAATGAGTCACAGGACCGCACGCTTATGCTTGCACTCTCCTGTGGATTCCTCTCTATGATCGTCGTAGCCATCATCTCGTTTGTGTTCATTGGACTCTTAGCAGGAACCATTAGCCTGATCATCTCATTGATCGCCTGGTTCTACTGCTACAAGACGTACATTGACCTCTCCAAGCGTGATGCATACGCATGGCTTGACTCAAAGCCGATCATTGAAGTCGGAGGTGACCAGTAATGACCTGGATCCCGGTACTTCCAGAGTTTGGTCTTGGATGTGACGTGTTCGCAGGATTTGTCTCCCAGCAGGGTGAGTCACTTGCACCCATCATTGCACAGGTTGACAAACTGGACAAGACTGCTGATGATATCGTTGGAATGCTTTCAGGAGAAGGCAGTTTCCTTGAGACATTCCCGAACCGTGAGAAGTCCCTCGTATATGCAGGAGCCATTACCTCTCTCTGGTATGGACTTGCAGTCGGACTTCTGCTGGCAGGTGTCATCGTACTGGCCTTATTGAAATGAGGTGATATAGATGGCAAACAAGAAATCACCGGCCAGTGGCTGGCCAATTGTTCAGGGTGACTTCCACAAAGGAGATCCCCAGAGCCCGGTCGCAGTTGTGACTATGGGTTCACACCTTGACGAGCAGGCGATCTGTGATGCAGGAGCGGCAATCGCCGGATCCTGTAAGACCGAGAACCTCGGACTTGAGAAGATCATTGCAAACATCATCTCAAACCCGAATATCAGATACGTACTCACCTGCGGTACTGAAGTCAAGGGGCAC
>QKDV01000177.1 GCA_003251955.1 Methanospirillum hungatei | reverse complement strand
GTTAAGCAGAAGGCTGGTGTCAGGCATGACGTTGATCTCTCCTCAAGTGACCTAAATGAGATCTGCGAACGATTCCTCAAGGTTGTCCAGCTTTACACTCACAAACCATTTCCAACCGATCCCTTCGAACAGTTGGAAATTGCGATCAAGGCGGTCTTCAACTCCTGGATGGGCAAGCGTGCGATAGATTACCGGCGTGAATTCAGGATCACCCCTGAACAGGCAAACGGTACTGCAGTGAACGTGGTTACGATGGTCTTCGGAAACATGGGTAACGACTCTGCAACCGGTGTCGGATTTACCCGTGATCCTGGAACTGGCGAAAATGTGATGTTCGGAGAATATCTGGTCAATGCCCAGGGAGAGGATGTAGTCGCAGGAATCAGGACACCAAAGCCCGTGGCCGCTATGGCAGAAGAACTTCCAAAGCAGTTCAATGAACTGATGGAACTTCGGCGTAAACTCGAAGCCCACTACAAGGAAGTACAGGACTTTGAGTACACTATCGAGAAAGGGACCCTTTACTGTCTTCAGACCCGAAACGGAAAGATGAATGCAACTGCACTTGTCAGAACATCTGTTGAAATGGAGAACATTGATAAACATCAGGCACTGCTCAGAATCAATCCGGAGATGCTGAACCAACTCCTCTTTCCCCGTCTGGATCCGAAGAATACGATCAAACCGGTGGCAAAAGGTCTGGCGGCATCACCAGGTGCAGCAATTGGTATCGCTGTCTTCGATGCTGACCGGGCAGAAAAGTTGGGTAGAACCGGTGAGAGGGTTATCTTAGTCAGGGAAGAAACAAAGCCAGAAGACATCCACGGATTCTTTGCATCCCAGGGTATCCTCACCAGCAGGGGTGGTAAGACATCACATGCCGCAGTAGTAGCCCGGGGTATGGGAAAGCCTTGTGTGTCTGGTGCCGAGGGTATTACTGTTGATATCCATCTAAAGGTTGCACGGGTTGGTGATACTGAGTTCTACGAAGGTGATCTTATCACCATCGATGGAACCACCGGTCTAGTATACCTTGGTGAAGTCCAGATGATTGAGGCGGAGTTCTCTCCGGAACTTGAGACGGTACTCTCATGGGCAGATGAGTCAGCAAGGCTTCAGGTCATGGCCAACGCTGACACCCCCGAGGATTCCCAGCGTGCCCTGAAATATGGGGCAATGGGTATCGGATTATGCAGAACAGAGAGAATGTTCAACGGGGTTGAACGACTGCCAATCATGGTAGAAATGATCATTGCAGAAACCAAGGAAGACCGCACACTAGCCCTTTCAAAACTGCTTCCAATCCAGCGTGAGGATTTCAAGCAGATCTTTCAGGTAATGGCACCCCGCCCGGTAACTATAAGACTGCTCGACCCACCAATCCACGAGTTCCTGCCCACTGAGAGACAGTTGGTCGACGAAATAAAAGAACTCCAGAATCTTCGCGAGACCATCCGAGGCATGCAGGTCCTCTGTGATGCTGCCAAGTTCATGGATTTCCCGGATTTAAAATCAAAGGTTCAAGGATTTGCTGATGCTGAACTTGTTGATGCGGTTATTGCCAAGAAAGAGGCGATGCTTAAGAAGGTCAGGGCCCTACACGAAGTAAATCCTATGCTCGGACACCGCGGAGTGCGGCTCGGCCTGACTTTTCCTGAGATCTATGAGATGCAGATACGAGCCGTACTTGAGGCTGCTGCTGAATGCCAGAAGAATGGTATTGAAGTACATCCCGAGATCATGGTACCACAGGTCTGCACTGCCCAGGAACTCAAACGGGTCAAAGAATGGGTAGTTACGATACAGAAGAGTGTTGAAGAAGCATATGGAATCTCGCTGAAATTCAAGTTTGGTTCGATGCTTGAGGTTGTCCGTGCATGCATGCGGGCTGATAATCTTGCAGAAGAGGCCGAGTTCTTCTCATTCGGAACCAATGATCTCACCCAGGCAACCTTCTCGTTCTCACGTGAGGATGCGGAGAACAAGTTTCTGCCGATGTACAACATGAGCAACATCCTCCAGGACAATCCTTTCGAGGTCCTGGATGTCAAAGGGGTCGGCAGACTTATGGAACAGGCAGTTAAGTGGGGACGCCAGGTAAGAGCCGACATGAAGATCGGTATCTGTGGAGAACATGGAGGCCATCCGGCATCTATCATCTTCTGTCATAAAATCGGGCTCTCATACGTATCCTGTTCAGGACCACGGGTACCAATTGCAAGGCTTGCAGCGGCACATGCAGCATTACTGGATAAGAACTGACGCAAACTAGCGGATTCAAAGATCTCCCCCTTTTTTCAGAAATTCATTTTATAAATCTCATAGAAGTGTGCAAAGAGAAAAGCCATATTCCTTCGAGGCACAATGAGTACCTGACCCGGTGATGACTAACAATACAATACAGGCTAAACGAGATCCCGAGTATTTAATCGAGATGTCTGAGTACCTCAATGCGCTGGCAAACCCGACCAGGCTTCAGATCCTTGCAGCACTTGAGGTAAAGCCCCTCGAACTCAAGGAGATCACGACCATCACCAAGACAAGCTACGAAAATATCAGAAAGCACCTGGACAAACTGGTTCTGGCAGGGCTTGTCAGGAAGGATGCAGGGATGAGCTCTGAGACGATGACAGGTGTTCATCCGGTATGGAAATACTCCCTGGCACCGGGAGGCATGGAGGCAATCATCACCAACCTCTCCATGTTCTCAAAAGTTCAGCTCACAATCACACATACAGAGCTGGCTGATCAACTTAAAAGTGTCAGAGGAGAACTTGCAGGCCAGTTTGGTCAGAAATCGCCCGGCCTGTACCTGACTACCGGCCCTGAGGAGAAGAATATCTATCCCCTTGAAGGAGAGAAAACAGTAATCGGAAGGATAGATCCGGTAGATCCAGCCTCTAAACAGCAGAGCACTTCCCGTATCGTTCTCTCGTCTGAATACCGGTCAGTATCACGGGTGAGCAGACCACACTGTATCATCTGGAAAACTGATAAATGGGAGATTGAAGACTTTGGTAGTACATCCGGGACATTTGTAAATACAGAACCAATTGCCCCACGGACACGACATGAGATCCGTGACGGCGATATCATCATCCTTGGAACCGGTAACTTTTCTGCACGGTTTCTCTTCCTGAACGACACAACGCAGTAGATCCACATATGCTTACCTGCATGATGAAAAAAACAATACTGTACCTGTTCCTGCTTTTTCTGGTTGTAGGAGTTGCAACTTCATCCGGAGTTGCTCAGGAAGATCAGAATACGAGTCAGGACAGTGATCTTGGACCCGGGCAGGATATTCAAGCAGGGACACATGGTGATAAAGTACCACCAATCATAATCTACCGGGCTGCATCAGAACTTCCAGGTTCTAATATTTCTGGGGGGATACCAGCCGAGATTATCGTTGCACCACCAGATAAAAACGGATCA
>QKDV01000250.1 GCA_003251955.1 Methanospirillum hungatei | reverse complement strand
TCGTGTGAGAAGTAGTTGCGGGTTGCCATATCTGTGCTGTGTGACTGTGCAATCATTGCGAGTTTCGGGTCATAGTTCAGGGGAGACAATCCCCGATACTCCCTATACTTATTAGTTTTTTCAGCGATGTATCCTGCAACCTTATCGAGAAATGCCTGATCAACCGGTGGTTTATGAGGCGTGATTGTTATTGGAGATCCAAACACAACAGAATTCCGCTCTTCATCTACCTCTGAGACCATGTGAGTGAAATCAATGATAGCACCAAGATAATACTCACCTGGTTCAATATCACTCGGAATCAGGTTTGTAGTGGTCCCTGGCTCAATCATTCCCGGGTAAGCCTGGTAGAAGATAACATCCCATAGTTTCTGATCTGATGGGCTGATATCCGGGTCTTTTGAGAGATAAAAGCCAAGCCTGAATGTTCCTGCACTTCCTTTTCCAATATTTGAGACGGTGTAGTTGATGGTATATGGATAGTCTGGTGCGATCTCTGTTGATGAGACACTGTCTAGTGTAACATCAAGATTGGGTAGTTCTGATTGTGACGGTTCAACCGCACGTTTAACCTCGATGGGAACTGTTGAGATGTACTCGTTATTGCTCAGGTTCCGGTCAACCGTTGTAGTTGAGATAGTGGCCATGAAGTTATATTCTCCTGGTTGAATTCCACCAGGGAGATCCACGGTAAATGGTACTCTGTCGCTGTAAAATGCAGGAATTTCCTCAGCAGTCTTCTGGTGGATCCAGACTGGAATAGCATTCGAAACGTTCTGGACCAGATAATAATCAATTGTAATTTGTTCAGCTACAGAGGGTCCCGTGTTTACCACACCAATTGCTGCAGAGAACGGCGATCCCATTTCTGCCTCACGTGGAGTTATGCTTCCGGTTATCGCAACGTCAGCAGTGTTCAATAGTTCTGTGTGAACAGCGTCGGGCGAACTGTTTAAAACAGTTGAATTATTGATTATCGGGGTATCTGCCATACTGAACCCGGCAAGGAACAGAAGCAGAAGGAAAGAACATACAAGATGGAGAGACTTCATCGTGATCATTGGCTTCCAGTCAGGTACTGGTACGATATGAAGACCAGTAAGTCTTCTGGTTGTCTGAGGCACGATCCCTGGAATTCCTCATCTGAAATAATCGTCAAGCGATGAATTAGTACTACCTGTTAGTTCTGATCCAGTCAGGTGGCTGATAGCAGCCAGTGTAGCCTCTCTCCCTTGAGGTGTCCGCTTGAGAAATCCGATCCTGATAAGGAATGGCTCATATACATCCTCTATCGTCCGGGTCTCTTCCCCAACCGAGATGGCGATCGTCTTCAGTCCCACAGGGCCTCCCTGGAAGTCTTGTACAATCACCTGAAGGATCCTTCTGTCAAGTTCATCAAGGCCAAGTCGGTCGATACCAAGCGATGTAAGGGCAAGGTCTGCAATAATCCCGTCAACCGATCCGTCTCCCCTGACAATTGCATAATCATAGACCCTTCTGAGCAGACGATTTGCTATTCTCGGCGTTCCCCGGCTCCGTCTTGAGATCTCATCAGCCCCTTCTGGTGTTATTGGGATCTTCAGGATTGAAGCACTCCTAGTTACAATCTTAGCGAGATCTACAGAATCGTAGAGATCCAGCCTGAGAATGAGCCCGAACCTGTCCCTGAATGGAGAACTGAGAAGACCGATTCTGGTAGTAGCCCCGACAAGTGTGAACTGTTCAAGTGGCAGTCTTATAGATCTTGCTGACGGTCCTTCCCCTATCATGACATCGATTGCATAGTCTTCCATTGCGGGGTAGAGGATCTCTTCGACGATAGGGGTGAGTCGGTGAATCTCGTCAATGAAGAGGAGATCCTTCTTTTTGAGAGGTGTGAGCATTGCAGCGAGATCACCGGGTCGTTCGATTATAGGGCCAGTCGTAGCCTCGATTGCAGAACCAATCTCTCGTGCGATGATATGAGCGAGAGTAGTTTTTCCAAGGCCAGGAGGGCCGGAGAAGAGAACATGATCAAGGGATTCGCCACGAAGTCGTGCTGACTCGATGGCAATTGCCAATGTCTCTTTCACCTGCTGCTGCCCAATGAATTCGTCAAGAAGTGATGGACGTACCGTCTTCTCTTCCCGATCCTCATCTATAGCAACTGGCTCAAGGACTTTTTCACTCATTCGTCTCTGCTTTCTCCTTCAGAATCCTGAGTGCTTCCCTAATTATCCCTGCTGCAGATCCATCATGTTTTGATGAGTCCACTTTCCGGGCAGCGGCTGCAGCTTCCCCCTGACCATATCCAAGTGCCATTAGCCCGAGGACAGCATCTGCTGATGCATTGCCTCCTCCTTCAGATTCTGTAGTTCCAACTTCTACTGCGAGGGATGCTGCCTTTTTCTTAAGTTCAAGAACAATCCGCTCTGCACCTGTCTTTCCTACACCGGGAACTGTTGCAAGCAGGCGGCCATCTCCGGCCAGCACTGCACCTGCGACCTGGTCTGGTCTCAGCCGTGAGAGGATTGCAGTTGCAAGTTGTGGTCCTACCCGTGAGACAGATATCAGCATTCTGAAGACTTTCAGTTCTGCTGCAGTCTGAAATCCATATAAAAGGATTGCATCCTGCCTGACCACCATCTCTGTATGAATTACTGCCTCTTTTGAGCCCCTGAGGGCGGCAACGGCAGGATCAGGAACCCTAACCCTGTATCCGACTCCTGCAGCCTCAATGATAATGTAATCATCCCCTGTATCAACAACAGGCCCCCTGATTCGGGCTATCATCGCCGTCCCCTTACACAGTTTATGTGGCAGAATGCAAGTGAAAGGCCATCTGCTGCATCATCAGGTCTTGGAAT
>QKDV01000282.1 GCA_003251955.1 Methanospirillum hungatei | reverse complement strand
GCAGAGATCAGATGTGCAGGTCAGACCGTAAAGCCCGGGGACTGGATTGTAGCTGATGAGAGTGGTGTTGTGGTTGTACCAAAAGAGCGGGCATACGAGGTTGCCAGGAGGGCTCTTGAGGTTAAAAAGACCGAGGACCGCATCAGGGCCGAGATTCGTGAAGGAAGCACGCTTGCAGAGGTTATGAATCTGCTCAGGTGGGAGAAGCGTTAATCTTTCCATCTGTTTATCTGGTTATCTCACGATAACTGAGAAGAATACTGCCTGCAGCCCGCTGGAGACTGCATAAATATAACACCAGTTTTTCCATTATGATGATCACTACCATTCCTGCCTGGCTTAAGACGGTTCTCAAGTTTGCTATTGGTATCGTCATCATCGTATGGCTGCTCTTCAGGTTTAACCCTGAAGATATTGTAAATGCTCTTGCAGGAGTTCAGGTCTCTCTACTTGTGATCGCTGTCATGGTTTATGCGGTCACTTTACTCCTTCTCTCTCTCAGGTGGCGGTTTGTCCTCAAACAGATGGGATACCATGTTCCTGTGCTGGTTACATACCAGGGGTTTGTTGCCGGAATTCTGATGTCTGATATGACCCCGGCAAGGGTAGGGGAGATCTCGCGGCCGCTCACGATCCGGGACAGGGTGCCGACCCATGCAGGGCTTGGCTCTGTCTTTCTTGACCGGTACTGTGACTTCGTTGCTATATTTATCCTGGGCTGCGGGGGACTGCTTCTCCTCTCGGCTGCCCATTCACCAGGACTGCTCCTGATGGTAACCGGAGTCCTCTCGATCCCAATCATTCTGCTCACTGCATTCTGGGTGAAGAGGTCTGCTGTACTGAACCTGGTGCATATCTTCAGGATGCCGCGACTCTCCTCGTTTGCCACCGATCTCGGAGAGGCAATGGATGCACTCTCCCACCCTGCCCTGACTATGGGGGCATCTATACTCTTTACACTCTTTATCTGGATTCTCCAGAGTCTTCGACTTGTTCTTATCGCCCTGGCAGCAGGCTTTTTAATCCCAATCCAGGAGTTAATCTTTATTCAGCCGCTGATCAGTGCTCTCGCCCTTATTCCGATATCAATATCCGGGTTAGGCTTTGTTGAGGGTGGATATGTGACGGTCTTTGCACAATATGGCATCCCTGCAGCTGCCGGCCTTGCCATTGCTCTTCTGGACCGGGTACTGACTGTCGGGTTTCACCTGGTAGTCGGGTTCAGGTATGCACTAAGGACTGTTGGAAGATAGGAGAGATGGACATGGGCTGCCATAAACTGATCCATCATCTCTGAACAAAGCCATGGTTTATAGGAATAAGAACGGATCACTATGCATGGATGAGGATCGCCGCCTTCGTTATCGTGACAAAATTCTCTGGATTTTCGGGCGTGCAGACCTTATTGAGACCTGGTTAAAAGAGTCAAAGGACAGTCATGAGATCGATACAAAGACCAGGCTTGCAATATTCAAGGCATTTCAGGAGATCACCGAGGCGACTATGGACTGTATCTCTATGTTCCTGCGGGATAACCAGGTTCCGTCACGGGATGATTACTCAAATATCGAAAGAACTGATCTCTTTTCACCTGACCAGAAGCAACTGCTCCGTGAAATGAACGGGCTGAGAAACAGGATTATTCACCGGTACAACGGAACCGATGAAGATCTTGCATTGGCAGGAATAGCACAGTCACTTCCAGAAATCCGCTCGCTTACCCAGGTGATTGAGGAATGGACCAGCAATATCTGATAACACAGGTATTACAGATCCTTGAGACTCTTCCCGTTATACCTGCTGGTGTTTTTTTGTATGGTTCACATGCTGAAGGAAAAGCTGATGAGCGTAGTGACGTAGATCTCTGTCTGGTCGCAGGCAGTGACCTTGACCCGACCTGGCTTCAGAGGCAGGCATGGCGTCACATCAGGGCCGACAGGTATGATATCAGGATTTTTGAACTTCTCCCGCTCTATATACAGATTAGGATTCTCTCCCAGGGAATCCTGATTGCATCACCCGATCCCTTCGCACTCAGTGAGTATCTGTATCCCTGGTGGAAGAGATGGGATGACCAGCGCTGGTATCAGACACCGATTCCCGGAGCACCATAACAAGGATGCTTGATATATCAGGGAACGGCCTTTACTTCATGGGATCTTTCGTAAAGTCCCGCTCAAGCATCGCGTAATGGGCATGATCCATCCCAAGATTAAGATAAGTCTGCTGGGCTATGGTGTTCTGCTTCTCCACATACAGCCTGAGACCTGCCACATTTTCAGCCGACGATGCACGCTCCAGAATATGATGATATAGGGCAGAAAAGATCCCATTCCTTCTGAATTCAGGGAGAACATACACAGACTGGATCCACCAGAAGTCCCCACATCGCCAGTCACTCCACTCATACGTAACCATGCACTGACCTGCAGGAACTCCGGACGAATCTGCAATCAGGTAAAATCCCTTTTCAGGTTTTGAAAGAAGCATTGAGACACCCCTCTCAACGGTTTCCGGATGTAGAAGCCTTTTTTCGGTCTCCATCGCCATAAGTTGATTATACCGGGCAATGGTGGCAGCATCAGCAGGTGTTGCCTTCCGGATTGTGATATCCATCTGCTCAGAACAATGGATATTCATAAAGAAAAGGAAGAGCCAAAAGAGGACAAGACCTTACGAACCCTGTTGCTGATCACTGGGCGATTGAAAGTGCCAGGCCCCTTCATCACCAATATCTTTCTTCCATATCGGGACATAGGCCTTGATCTCTTCAAGGATCCATGAGCAGCCTGCAAACGCTTCCTGCCGGTGGGCGGCACCGCAGACAATAGCCACGATGGTCTCTGTTAGCGCAAGTCTACCACTACGGTGGATGATCTCAACAGAGGTCAGTGAAAACTTTTCAGTGGCTTCAGAAGCGATCCGGTTCAGATCCCTGACTGCCACCTCTTCACAGACCTCAAGCTCGAGAGCCTCAAATCCATCATCGCGGACCGTGCCGATGAATGTAACGATTCCACCTGCCTCCGGCCTTCTCGCATTCTCAATAAGAGCGGATATGTCAATATTGTCGCGTGTTATTCCGATCATCTATCCTCCTGATACCGGCGGGAAGAGGGTGAATGTATCACCATCAGAAAGAGTGATAGTTCCGGCTTCTGCCGGGAGAATCCGGCTACCCTGATGAACGACCATCACGTAATCCCGGATCAAACCTTCTGGGGTGAGCAGAAGATCCGCATCAGGACCGACTCGACCTGCAAGGAGCCTGACTGCATCCAGAATCGTTGCAGAGTCGGGAACCTCGACTATTGATTCTTCTCCAAATACATCCCTGAACCGGGCATAGCAGATTATTGTAATCCTCATGATTTGCTCACAGTATATTTATGGCAGACACAGCAGTCTGGCCGGTGCGATACTGACAGGTAATCGGTTCTTCCGCTCATACCGTCCCAGATCAGAAGCCGTCCTGCAAGAAGACGACCGGTCCCGGTGAGATACTTGATCACTTCCATCGCCTGAAGAGATCCGATAACACCCGCTGTAGCTCCGATAACTGGTGTCTCCTTTTCTGGTGGCGGATGCGGAAAGAGGCATGAGAGGCAGGGTGTCTCACCTGGGATGATTGTGGTCATCTGGCCGGAAAAACCCTCCACGGCCCCATGAACTAAGGGGATCCCCGTAGTAAGGGCAGTCTCATTCAGCAAGTAGCGGGTTGTAAAGTTATCAGTTGCATCAACCAGGATGTCCGCACCATCTGTCAGGCTATCAACAGTGTCAGGTGTGATACGCTCCGGAATTGCTGTGAGCGTCAGATCGGGGTTGAGAGCCGCAAGGGTTTCTGCCGCAGAGTAAACCTTTCTCATCCCGATGTTCAGGTTAGCATGAAGAAACTGCCTGTTCAGGTTCGATTCCTGCACTAGGTCATCATCGACAATGATCAGTTCACCAACGCCTGCTACCGCCAGATATGTAGCAACCGGAGAGCCGAGACCCCCTGCTCCTGCAACAAAAACAGTTGCGTCAGCCAGTTTCTCCTGGCCCTCCCTCCCGAAGAGCGGGATTTGCCTGGTGTATCGGGTTGTTATGGAACTCATGAGTGTTCACCGGGGTTAGATGGGGAGATGAGTGAGGCGATGTACTGCAAGGCTGCCCTAGCATCATCCTGTTTCTGATCCACCCGGGATGTCCTGACCCAGGCAAGGATGGCATCAATACGGTCAGAAGGAATTCCTGCTCCCCTGATCACCAGTGACCAGGTTCGGTCAGGATAATACCGCCTCTGTGCCTCTGCAAACAGGGCAGAACTCTCCTCATAGGTAATGATACCTGAAGCCTCTGCTTTTTCTAGCGTGATCCTGATGTTTACCAGCGCCTCTGACAGTGCAGCATTTGAGACAGGATCGCAGATCAGGGCAACCTCGTCATCAGACTCTATCTCACCGGACTGATAACGCCTGTAGACCTCACCGACTCCTTCCATTCCAAATGAAGATAACTCAGCTGCCCGAAGGGCACCCATACTCGACGCTCCAATGACTCTGATACCGGCCCTGATGGCACCCAGAATCTCACGGTGTCCGACAGAAGCATTCTCAAAGAAGAGCCCGTCTATGATACCGATAATATCAGGCCCTGCTGCAATGGCGCCGGCGAGATCGCCCCTTTTTACCGGGGGACAGTACTTCACTGCTGATCCCTGGGGAAGGATCAGTTCTGCCTCATGCAGCGGCAGGCTTGGACCCAGGTAGATAATTACGTCTGGCACTTCTGCATCGATCTCCAATACGATCCGGGTCCATCGCGTAATGTTCAAGCCCGGGCACTATCACCCTGACAACGGGAATCCCGATCTCTGGCCGGGTCAGATCAGTGACCAGAACATGACTGATCCCTGCTCTCTTTAACTGCTCGGTGGTGTAGGTGATATCATCGAGGAAATCTTCTGACCGGTAGGCGTACATCTCTGAAAATTCGATGGTCTCCCCGTTCTCAAACCATTTCCTATTCAGCCTTTTTGTCCGTTCATACCCGATCTGCCTTTTCATGTGACTGTCATGGGTATCTTCACGTGCTCCGTGGATCTGTGTCGCCCTACTCTGAGCAGCCTCGGTCAGGGCCCGAAGAATCGCAATCTCGGGGACAGCATGTGTACCCATTCCGATACAGAGCAGGGTAGGATCTCTGAGGGAAACATCATCAGCTACTGCTGCCACAGTAGGAAGACCAATATCACTGGAGATATCACGGAGCGTGATCTCAACCCCGGCCTCACTGAACCTGTTTAAGAGGGAGAGGATCGTCTGGTTCTCTATCCCGGTGATGACAGGACCACCCTTGTTCACTGCTTCAGCGAGGGACCAGGCATCCCGCTCTATGATCTCGCAAAGCCCATGAAACACCGCCTCTTCGAGTGTGTTACCAGAGGCAATCCCATTGGTGCTGGTTCTGAAGAGTTCACCCATGGTCCGCTGTACCGGATGAAAAATCGCATGAGCGGGAATGAGGAGATCCCTATCCTGCATAATATCATACGCAGGAAACCAGGGGATTGGAAAGGAGAGATTCACTCCTTTTGGAAGGATGAGATCTGCTGGATCGATAAGATCATCCCTTCCTGCAAGTTGCTCAACACATGCAACAACCGGTACTCTATCGTGCAGTTCGGCAGAGTACCGTTCAAGCCCTTCCATGATGGCAGAGACACGGGCTGCCATCTCTGTGGCCCCCTTCCCATTATAGACGGAGATTGAACCATCGGCAGCATCAGGCCTGATACAGGAGAACACAGGGATTCCAAGCCGGTCAAGCCCGGTGATATCAGCGACTCTGGTTATGCCTGCTGGGACAACCAGATTCCTGATGATCGCATAGGTCTCTTCAGGGGACTTTGTCCGGTGTGTCTCCTGCTGGTACCTTTTCCTGCACGAGGAGAGTTTCATTGATAATTATATGTTGGCTCTAAACCCTGAAAAGCGATCTGATCTTGACAGAAACTATCAGATTCATGTTGAATTAACAGGTCAGATAGAACAGAGTGATAGATACAACAAGGACAGATAGTATTATATCATAAAAATGTAACTTCTCAAGCGAGGGATCGTAATGGACAAATTTGTGTCGCTGGTCAAGGAGATGAAAAACCTCCCCCTGGCAGAACAGGAAAAATTGATCGAGGAGAAGAAGGAGGCATGTATCTGCCCGAAATGCCCGAGTTTTAACAAATGTGCCATTGTTGAGCGGGAAAAACTCTTTTGTCTTCTTGGCAGAAGTTTCCTTTGCATCTCATATGAAGAAGGGTGTAACTGTCCTACTTGTCCAATAGCAAAGGAAGCAGGTCTTGAGCACAAGTACTTCTGCACACGTGGTGATGAAAAAGGCCAGCGATACGAAAAGTCCGTCTGGGGATCTACAATCTCTTAATTATAAAAGAACCAGTATTACAGGAATTAAGATGTTTGATTTAGGTGGAAATATGGCGAAGAAGTTCCTTTCTTCACCTGAAGGTCAGCAGATGATCAAGGACTATATCACGTCCCCTGAAGGAATGAACACGATCAAGGAGCTTCTGGGTAGTGCGGAAGGAAAGAAGATGGGCGCTACCATCCTGCTCTCCATGCTTGATCAACTCCCAATCCCTGATGAAGCAAAAGGAATAGTAAAGCAGGCATTAGAAGGACTCTAACCCACTTTTTAGAATTTTATACCTGTAAACCCAGACTTTAGTTCATGGGGGTTTCAATATTCGGATATGCAGACTGCACAAGGAGTCGTTCGAGATCAAACGGCATGTCTGTGCAAGCCTGTCTTGTTATAGCAAACACCTCGGCCCACATTTCTCGTGCCTCATCACCATGGACCGGTGAAAGTCCGTGGGCCAGGATGGAGTCATTGCGAACTCTCAGAAAGGGTTCAAGGTGCATGTAATACTCACTGGCTCCCTGCATACCAAGATCTTCAAGCAGCATGAACTTTGACCTGAGACCAATCCTGATAATTCCCTTCCGATCTGCCCTGCGTGCATATAGCGAGACATCTTTTTTATCGTGGAGAATTTTACGAAGGTCTGTGAAATGGATCTTCCCTTCAATATCGTCAATATGCCAACTGAGCAGGAGGACCTGCGAGAGGAGTTCAACAACCCGGTAAAGCCTGGCAAAGGCATCGTCATACAGTTCTCTTTCAATACGGCGCTTCGCATTGTTGAGAAGATCCACAAGGATGTACAAATACTTCTCCTGCTTGAATTGGCACCGCTCCTTTCTGGAAAAACCGTTCTCTCCTTTTTCCTCTAGTTCAAGCAGTTTCTGAAGAAAATCACGATTTCCGGACACACCTTCAGTCAGGTCATCGGCATGTTGTAGGTACCTGAAGGCTTCGGTATAGTTCAGTTTGTCCCAGGAGTAATACCCATGAAAGAGGGCATAGTAGATGTCACGTTCAGGAATGGTAGAGATGCCTGATAGAAGCTCAAGCGAACTGCCAAAGTGACTGCTGTTAAACTGATCTATCGCCTGGTGGAACCGGAGACGATCATACGCTGCAAAAAGCGTCATCTCCTTCACCCGTTCAGTTCCCGGGAGCACCAGACCACCCTTTTTCTCTCCGGTGACATGAGCCACCTGGTTGCGGGTCAGAAATGATGCAATGGACGCTGCCATTGTCATCGATCGAGTACCTGAACTTGCATCGATGACGAGTTCAAACTCCTGGAAGAGTACACATACCCCATAGATAACTTCAAAGCATCGGGCAAAGTCGTTAGGATCCTCAATAAGACAGGTTTCTGACTGTGGAGGTGTCAGGCCCCAAAACTCCCGGCATCCCTCCTCAATATTGCTGACCAGATCTTTGCTTTCCGGTGAACAGAAGTAGATGATATGTTCCGGTTTGTAGGACTGGATCACAAAACTACATGAACGGACGAGTCGATCGATAGCATCTGCAGGATCAGACCCGATACCGGTCCCGACCGTCATGAGAAGGTACATCGGGAGAAGATAGATCAGGATGAATAATCTGTCTTCCGATATCTGGCATTAATCAGAAGCCTCAAAGATGGATCATCACCGGTCACATACCAGGACTTGCCAGGATCTCGTATACTCCTATGAACAGGACATAGAGGGTCGAAGCCATACCAAGAAGACTCAGGATCTCCCAGAGCAGGCCAAGGTTCTGTCCATCTCCGGATAGGGTCAGGAGAAAACTGCAGAACCATAAGAGATAGCAGAGTAGCGAGAGGAAGATAACCCGTAGTCTTGGTATTCCGGAGCTATAACACTTGACGGAGATCTGGACCAGGACTATAAAACAGACAACGAGAAGTGCCCCTTGAATATCAGTTCCAATTTCCAACATATTCCGGGTACCTCCAGGTATATGATCCCCACATGGGAGATAAAAGTATCCGGATAATGGCACTAGTACACAATGAATTCAGAATTATTCAGAAAAATTAGTATCAATGACGGTTTATTGACGAGATGAAGAGATATAGGCGTATTCTCAAAAAAAGTGAGTTATTAAGGAGCTCTTCATTACATGTGAAAGAGGTACGGAAGCGAGAGGAGTGCAACCATCAGCAGGAGGATCAAACTGCTCACTGCTCCCACGATATGCGATCCATACCCGGACAGGCCACGGCGTGCAAGTAGTCGTTCGGTTCCTTCTTTAAATATCAACCCGCCGTCGAGAGGGAGCATGGGGAGGGCATTAAAGAGGCCGGCTGCAAGGTTGATGAATCCTGACCAGAAGAGCAGATGGATCACCTGCCAGTAGAGCGGGAACGGTTCGGTGTAGTACGTCATCTCTTCGACATCAAATCCCAGAATCCGAAGTTGCTGTCCTTCAGATCCCGGGATGAACGGCAACGAGAGGAGGATAAGGAATCCTGCAGGTGAGAGGAATCGCTGGGTCATCTCAATGACACCCTGCCCATTATA
Organism: Methanospirillum hungatei; assembly: GCA_003251955.1. Classification (GTDB taxonomy): domain Archaea; phylum Halobacteriota; class Methanomicrobia; order Methanomicrobiales; family Methanospirillaceae; genus Methanospirillum; species Methanospirillum hungatei_A. The sequence continues at coordinate 1,801 of QKDV01000282.1, read as the reverse complement.
GTAAGAGACTCCCATGAATCCTGACTCGCGAGATCCTAGATCGGAAGGCCATGTTGAGAGATTCAATTCATGGGTTGAGACTATACCACTCTTCTCGAATCCAATCGAGATATGATCCCCGGGTTTTGTCAGGTTGAGAACTGATGCCACCTCAGCCGTGCTGTTCACAGGTGACCCATTGATGGTCCTGATGATAGAGGGAAAAGGAATATCAGCGGATGCTGCCGGATAGTCCTTGTACAATCCGATTACTATCGGTTCAGTACTTGGTACTGCCCATCCGATCATACCGATCAGCAGGAGAAAACAGAAGACTCCGACTACGAGGTTGTTCATGATCCCGGCACCGTACATCCTCATCTTCGGCCAGGACGCTGACTTATTCACCTCCTCCTCATCGGGTTCCACAAACGCACCAATGGGTATCACAAAGAAGAGAACACCCATGGCTTTCACCTTGATCTGTTCGACCCGGCAGAGGATGGCATGGCCGAACTCGTGGATCACGAGGGTCAGAATGAAGGCAAACCATACTGCAAATGTGGACGGAACAAACTCATTCAGACCGGGAATAAGGAAGAGATTCTGGGGTTTGTTGATAGCTGTTGGCTCGGGTTTCAGAGCAACAGTGAGGTTGACCGAGAGCAGGATCATGAGAACCATCAGGATCGAGACGACGATGACCATGAACACCCCGATGGTCCCATAGATACGCAATCCCCGGCTATACTTTCGGAACCAATCAAAGAAGGCGACGCTTTCGGTCTTCAGAGCAAGGATAGGGCCATAAAACATTATATGTGAGGCAAGGGTGGATTTTTTATGATGAAGAAGTTCCGGTTCCTCGCCACTTGTGGTATCTGTGCTAGGTGAGGGTAGATAAGTTTTGATGATCGCAACCAGTGCCAGGTAGAGGGCGATGACTGCGAATGCTACAAGATACCATTCCATAGGTGTATACAGGTTGAACTTTTGCAGTAAAAGAACACCCGGGAGTATCAGAAGAGTCTCTTCTGCCCGGCATCATGCATCAGGTTCTTCACCGTTGCCCAGCTTCTCCTTGCAATTGGAGGGGGGGAGTCATGCTGCCGGATATACCGGGTAAGAAAACTTATCGTTACAGGGTCTGCAGGGTACCCGCTCCCTATCTCTCCGTACTCTTCTTTGTAAGAACTAACCAGCCCATCGCGGATCACCTTTGCCACGATGGATGCAGCGGATACCGCTGGACAGGTGCGATCAGCTTTGTGTTTTGCGATCACCTGACAGGGCTTTCCTATGAAACCGGCCACGGTCCTGCCATATCTCTCCTCGTTCACGTCGCACGCATCAAGCCAGGCAACCGGGCAGCCGAGGGTTGCAACAACCTCGGCATGGGCACGTGCAGTGATCTCATTCATGGTCATCTCTGTTCTAAGCCGGTCGATATCAGCTGCAGTCCTGATGACCACTGCGTATGGAAACTGTTTTTTTATGGACTCAAACAAGGCTTCACGACGCTTCGCTGTCAGAACCTTCGAATCCATCACCCCGAGTCCGGCAAGTTCATCAAGATCAGAACAGGCTACCCCGGCAACTACCATTGGACCAAGAACGGGCCCCTTTCCTGCTTCATCCACCCCACATATCTTCCTAACGGGCTTTCCCGCCTCTTCAGGATTACTATTCGCTGCCATACTCAGGTGCATGCATGGGAAGACCTGGGATTTATAGCGGTAGTCTGATTGGTTAATGTGAGTGATCAAATCAGACCCTTTATTATTGATATCATCGAATATTTCCCATAGCAGACAAAACAATC
>QKDV01000230.1 GCA_003251955.1 Methanospirillum hungatei | reverse complement strand
TAAATTCTAAATATAGATGCTTAATGTCTATATTGATCTCTGATGTAAATATTGTTTTAGGCGATCTATTTTCAATATTTATTACAAAACTATATAATTGTCCCTCACAAACATGTAGTTGTTGATGCTGAGAGTATCAGCAAGATTGTAGGAGAAATTGTATGAAGTTCGTATTCGCAGCACTGATCGCAGTGGTTGTCCTTGTGGCAGTCACCGGTTTTGCATCAGCAGACCGTCTGCCCAACCAGACCCCTGAGAACCAGGTTTTTTCCATTGATACCGTTATCGACGCTACTGGAGCAGTTGATGACAAGACCACTATGTCCTGGGTAATTGCAAGCCCGGGTAAGATTCCAACCGGAATCCTTGGAGCAAGCCAGTCAATCTCTGACGTCACCTTCAAGGATGCAATCCTCACTAACGGTGGCAAGCTCGCTGAGAACAAGAACTTTGATTTCAGCTCTAAGAACCAGGCATCCGGTCTCTACAACATTGAGAACCAGAAGGTTCTGACCTACGCCAGCACCGAAGGTGCACACCTTGTGGGCGAAGAGGAGTACACCCTCTCTGTTGCAGGTAACTATGCAACCGGATCAGACAACATCCGCTGTGTCTTCTCAACCAACCACGGCAGTATTCTCCCGGCATTCTGTAACATTGTCTCTGCCAAGAGCAGCCTTGTCAATGTGAACAGTGCACAGGTCTCAACCAAGGGTCAGATCCGTGCAGTAGCAGAGACAGCTGATGTTCCGGCAGGGCTGAACTACCAGATTGCAGTCACCCCTGATGCAAACTCCGGCAGTGGCTTTGCAGAAGGTACTGTCAAGACCGTCTTCGCAGGCAGCATCATGGAAGCCCGTGACATCGGTTACAGCGATGGTACTGGAAAAACTTGGAACAAGACCTCTGCAACCAACAGCTGGAAAGACACTACCGAAGTGACCGGCGGCATCAAGACCTTACAGAAGGCCTTTACCTACCAGTCCGGATTCAAGGTATAATCCATAATTAACAGTATTTAAACTAGGGATCATCTCTGGTTTGATATGCTTCTCTTTTTCCCCTCGGCAGGTATACTGGCATGAGCCAAAAACTTGAATCTATTTAATATTTGTTGATGGCCGGGGTTGGTCACTAGAAGAAACACTTTATGATGAGTACTCCAATCAGTACAGGTTGATGCTGAGAGTATCGGCATATATTGTAGGAGTAAGAATGAGATTCTCTATTGTAGCACTTATTGCAGTGGTTGCTCTTGTGGCAGTCACCGGTTTTGCAGCAGCAGACCGTCTGCCCAACCAGACCCCTGAAAACCAGGTCTTCTCTATTGACACCGTGATCGATGTCACCGGAGCAGTAGACGACAAGACCACCATGTCCTGGGTCATCGCCAGCCCCGGTTCAATTCCAACCGGAATTCTCGGAGCAAGCCAGACTATTGCTGATGTAACCTTCAGGGACTCTATCCTCACCAATGGTGGAAAGCTCGCTGAGAACAAGAACTTCGATTTCAGCTCAAAGGACCAGGGCTCAGGCCTGTACAACATTGAGCAGCAGAAGGTTCTGACCTACGCCAGCACCGAAGGTGCACACCTCGTCGGCGAGGAAGAGTACACTCTCTCAGTTGCAGGTAACTACGCAGATGGCGACAGCAACATCCGCTGTGTCTTCTCACAGGCAGACGATGATATCCTGCCAGCATTCTGTAACATTGTCTCTGCCAAGAGCAGCCTTGTTAACGTGAACAGCGCACAGATCTCAACCAAGGGTCAGATCCGTGCAGTTGCAGAGAACGCAGATACTCCAGCTGCTCTGAACTACCAGATTGCAGTCACCCCTGATGCAAACTCCGGCAGCGGCTTTGCAGAGGGTACCGTCAAGACCGTCTTCGCAGGCAGCATCATGGAAGCCCGTGACGGTGGCGACGACAACTACGATTCAGACAGTGCAACCTGGAACAAGACCTCAGCAACCAACAGCTGGAAAGACACCACCGAAGTAACCGGCGGCATCAAGACCTTACAGAAGGCCTTTGCATACCAGTCCGGATTCAGAGTCTAATCTCTGAATAAAAACTTCCAACCTTTTTTTAGTAACAGTAGCAAAAGGAAAAAAGATCCATTATTGGTATTAGTATCAATCTTTGGTTCATTACCTGATCAGAGATCCCCTGATGAACTTCATCCCACTCAGGATCTGTTTCTCTGAACCGTCGTTCTCACCTGTACACTGAATTCTAACCTCAATATATGGTGTGAGCGGGCCTGCTGCTATCTTTGGTCCCAGGATCTCCTGTACCTGAAAGAGGCCGGCAGAGTTTGACATCTGGATCGTGATTACAACTGGAATATCTCTCCCCTGTTCTATCAGAACCATGTCAATGGAGAGTGCAGAGATCGTGTGAATTGAGACTCTTCCCTGATCGTAGGCAGTTCTTGCTCTTCCGGTTGTCATATCTGTAGCATCCCCGATGCATACAGCCCCTGCTTCTATGGTGAGGGGTTTTGGATCACCGTGATGGGTGTAAATAGAACCTAAGATGAATGTTCGCACTCTGGCCATCCGGTCAGAATCATGGTAGATCCTTGGAAGGAGTCGATCAAGAATTGGGCTTACAAGCAGGAGACTATGGGAGATATGGTCGGTTCTGTGAATCTCATTTCCGATATCATGGCATAATGCGGCTGTCAGCACGATCAGGTAGGCATCATCAATGTCTCCCATCCCTGAACTGACGATGTCCGGGACGATCTCTGCTGCTATGAGGTATTCAAGAATCTGCAATGCAGATGCGGTGGCAACAATAGCATGAACTCGTCCATGATCATTCATCCCGAGTTTATCGACAGTTATGTAGTTT
>QKDV01000221.1 GCA_003251955.1 Methanospirillum hungatei | reverse complement strand
ATCGCATTGGATCCGCGTGGAGTTGTTATTTCAAGCGAGGGTCTTGCTGATCGGGTCCGGAAGTTGGAGATTGACGGCCCGCATCATGTTGCAGTCCTGATTGGGGGGCCCCACGGTTTATCTGATGAAGTAAGAAACAGGGCAGACCTGATGCTCTCTCTATCATCAATGACCTTTCCCCATCAATTAGTTCGTCTTATCATGCTTGAACAGATCTACCGGGCATACACAATCAACAGGGGACTTCCCTACCATCGGTAGAAAAAAAGGAGATTACACCGGGACCGGGAGTATAGAACTTGGCCGGTGCATATGTCTGGTCGGAACCTGGATCTGTGCTGAAGCGGAGATGAACGATGATACATCGGTTGCATTTTTTAGCAGATGCATCACTGCTTCCCATGGTTCCGGGTAGATGTGTGGGTCAAGCCACTCTGCCGGATCCTCCATATTCGGGAAGGCTATCCGTTCATCGCCGTCTGGATTGAACTGTGCATCAACACCGGGTTTGTTGCCTCGAGGGTCGAGGCGAACCCACCGTTCATGGTCATCAATCCAGACTGCAGAGAGTCCATGAAGGACATAGGTTCCATTCTCTGTTTTCAGTCTCTGATAGCAGAGCCCTGCAGGAATACCTACTGATCTACAGAGAGAGACAAACAGATGCGATTTCATAAAACAGAGTGCATGACCTGCAACAATGACCTGGGGGGTCTTCCATATCAGTTTTGACTGCCCTGCATCGACTGAATGGTATATCCCATCCCGTACATAGGTGTACATGCGTTGGATCTGTTCGAATTCTGTACTGGTTCCCCGGATCAATTCACGTGCACGACTCCTGATTGCCGGATGCGTGCATGCTATCACCGGTGAACATGCCAGGTACGGAGTGACCGATACCGGGCGAACGAGTGGGGGGAGAGGCATGAGTGTTCACCTGGTTAAATCATCCGGAGCCTCTCTATATCTACTTGTTGCTTTCCCTTTTTTTTAGAATGGTGGGCTAAAACAAGGTATTGGAATGTTTCTGTCTTTCCTGAAGCAGGAGATAAGATGAGACCTAACTCTGATCCGTTTCGCTTGGAAGACACATTCATTGTGTAGATCAACGTTTCAGTTTTTGGTCTAAAAAATATCCCATTTCATGAATGGGGGGTGTATATCTGTCAATTAGATTTCAGATACATCTACATAATCTAATGCCCTTACCTTTTTCGCACGGTGCTATTCAGCGCGTCAGTCCGGGGATGCTTTATTACTCTCTTGATAAGTCCTCGGTCTACTTGTTCACTTAAGCCTAGTCCGATCACTTTTTCAAAGATTACCTCTTTTTAAAATTCACGTCATGCAGAATGGGCTTTTACTGATTATTAACGAAACCCTGACTACTATACATTGATACAAGGTTTCCCCTGATATCAGGCCTGAAATTTTTTCGCTAATAAGTTCTGCCTCTTGTCAATAACCGTATCTAGGAATGGAGCAGATAATTAGGGCAGCATGGGTGGACTTTATCACGGCAAAATTCTCCTACACTGGTGTGACATCTGTCATGCTCCAGTGATGGCAGACCGGTGTACATGCGGAGCTGAAGCTCGGTCTGTTCCGGTAACACCCCCCGGGGATGCAAGACCTGCCTTTCCTGATGATATCTCGTTTATAAATAATCTTTTCTGTGACCGGTTTGGTATAACCCTTATCCCTGAAGGCTGGGTCGCTCTTGTCAACAAAGTTCCAGACAAGGATAGGATGGAAGAGATCGTGGTTGGTGGGGCCGTGGTTGGAGCAATCAGATACCTTCCTGAAACCGGTAAATGGGATGCACTCCCACGCCCTGAAGCAGCCCTTATAGAGCGGCCAGAAAAACGGTATGTTATTGTGGATGATGGGGCTGGTCCTTCCATACGGGATGGAGCAAGTCTTCTGGCCCCTGGATTTGTCAATTGTGATCCTGACATCGCTGCAGGTGATGAGGTCTTCATGCTCACCAGGTCAGGGGAGTGTGTTGGTGTCGGCAGAATGAAGGTGGATGCCAAAGAAGCGGCAGTGATGGAACGGGGACAGATTGTCCGAAGCCGCAAGAATGTCAGATCACAATTTACCCCAGGATCTGCAACCTGGGATGAGGTTGTCGCAGCAAATAAGGATGTTCTTGCCCGGATAGAGTCTGCTACAAGACAGTTTATCGATGAGCACATCGGGCCCTATGAACACCTGCCTGCCAGTGTTTCCTATTCCGGGGGGAAAGACAGCCTTGCCAGTCTCCTCGTGGTGATGAATACCTTCCGGAAACTTCCGATCCTCTTTATCGATACAGGAATGGAGTTTCCCTCAACCTATGATAATGTCAGGCAGGTGACTGAACGGTATGATCTTGAGTGTATCACAGTGGATTCAATGGGAGAATTCTGGCGAGAATTCGAGATTCAGGGTCCCCCTGCTGTCGACTGCAGGTGGTGTTGTAAGACCGCCAAACTTGAACCACTCCGAAAGTTCATCGAGGGTACCTGGACAGAATGTGTCTCGTTTGTCGGGCAGCGGAAGTACGAGTCTGCATCCCGTGCAAAAAATCCACGAGTGTGGAGAAATTCCTTTGTCAGAAACCAGATCTGTCTTGCTCCAATTCATAACTGGACTGCCATGCATGTCTGGCTCTATATTTTCAGGGAGAAGGCACCGTATAACGACATGTACGCCCACGGTGTTGACCGGATGGGATGCTACATGTGCCCGGCTAGTGACATGGCGATCCTTGAGAGGATTCAGGGTCATGTACCCGAACTCTGGAAGGAATGGGATGAGAAGATGGAGGCATGGAGAGTGAGGCAGGGGCTTCCTGAATCATGGAAGAGTGAAGGGAC
>QKDV01000281.1 GCA_003251955.1 Methanospirillum hungatei | reverse complement strand
TCTCCGGGTTCTTTCCCAGGCGGTTCTGGTGGGTTACTTCAGCCTGGAATGAATAACGGATTCGGATCTCCGGGACCTGACTGGAATGCAACACCCGGGGATCAAGGTCCGTTCCCAGAAGGAACCGGGGGAGCTATGCAAGAGGGAAAGGACAATGCGTTTGCAGGTTCACCAGGATTTGACGGGAACACAACCCCTGGAAATCATCCTTTGGGTATGGAAGGGGGGCGTCCTGGTAGTAATCCCGGTGGTAATCCTGGCATGAACGACGGTGGACAGCCGGGTCTCTTCAGGATGGGAGATGCAGGAATGTCAGGGCAGATCAGCTGGCTGCTTCCGTTCGCCCTTATCGGACTTCTTGCCTGGATTACCCGACCTACCTGGTCGATTCTGACAAACCTGAATGAGAAGGCGGTTCTTACAATTGCGCTCGCTCTCTGGCTTTTCCCAGAACTGATTTACTTCAGTTTTACAAGCGGATTTTATCACACATATTACGTTGTGATGGTTGCCATCCCTCTTGCAGGGCTCGTCGGAATTGGAGCGATCTCGATGTATGAGGCATTCCTGAAACCGGGGATCAAAGGATGGCTGCTAGTTGTAGCAGTACTTGTGACCGGAGTGTGCCAGTGGAAATTCCTCTCTTACAATGAAGAATTTATGGCACCGCTCTCCTGGATTGTTCTATTTGGGACAATCATTGGTGCAGTGGCATTAGTTTTACTCCGTTTCAGTTCATCTCCGGGTTCATCACGAATTTTGAAGACTGTGGCTGTCCTCACTATCGGCCTTCTCTGTGTTGCTCCGTTTATCTGGTCGTGTACACCGGTGTTCTATAAAGAACAGGGTGGAATGCCATCAGCAGGCCCGGGCCTTGTATCAGGTATATCAGGCATGGGGCAGTCACCAGGCATGAGACCCGGGGAGACTGAAGGAGACAGTTCTACTCTCTATTCGTACCTGAAATCCCATCAGTCAGGTGAAAAGTATATCCTTGGAGTTGAGAGTTCCCGTTCTGCCGGGGATCTCATCATCTCCTATGGTGCTTCTGTGATACCAATGGGTGGGTACTCTGGCAGAGATCAGATCCTTACAAACGAGTCCCTAAAATCCCTTATTCATGAAGGAGAGATCAGGTACTTCCTTCTTGGTCAGGCAGCTCATGGCATGCCTGGAGGAGAAAGCGGAGGTGTCAGTACGTGGATACAGGACAGCTGCCCGGTTATACCTGATTCAGAGTGGAATATGGTAGAAAGTTCTGGAGAATCTGTATCAGATGCCAGATCTCAAATGAAAAGCACGTTATATGACTGTAAAGGGGTAGTCTAGAAATCCTGTCTGTGAGAAGGTGTTACTTTAATGTGTAGCACCAATCATCCTTTTTTACGAGTCCTTTCCACCAACTGAATTTCCTGGAGTATTTTTCGTGACAGGTAGCCTGCATAAATGTCAGGGCAGATGAATATGCCTGTCAAATTCTCATTCTCCTCCATAATTGAGACTGATTCCCGACGGTCAGCCATCAGCAACAGTTTCATAGAGACTCCGATGTTTTCACCTGCCTCGTGGCGAAATAGGGATGATTCAATATCATTACCTCCATGATAACATTTTATCTGGACGAGCCCGGCAAGGTCATCTCTTCCTACCACGAGGTACAAGGGTACTCTCTTTGAAGCACGTGAGATATCGCTCTTATATCTGGTGAGATACTCTTCGTCATTACAGAGAATGATGATCTCTGACTTTGCACGACGAAGCATCATTCTGATCTGGGTATCCCTGGTCCATTCTGTACGCAGTTCATATCCCTGCATGAGTTGTTCTGGTGTCTCAGTCTCCAGGGTTTTCATCCGCTGATACAGTTTTTCAAGAGAGTCAACAGACTCTTTTTTCAGTCTCTCAAACGTCTGGACAGCATCGATCGGCGAGTATCGCACCGGTGACTTTCCCGAAGAGGCAACAAACCCTTTCTCTGCCAGTAAGGTTAGTGTCTCATAGATCCTGCCTCTGGGGATTTTGGTCTGCTCGTGGATCTCACGTGCACTTGCTACCCGCAAAGCTGACAGGATGCCATACACTTTAGCCTCATACTCTGTCATTCCGATCTTCTTCAATTCGAGAAGTAATGATTCATCGATCATAATGGGAGCTACTCATTCCAGGAGCACTTTCTTCATATTTTACTATTTGTAATCGATAGGCATGACAACCGCATCGTTCAAACCATCGCGAATAGTTTTACTTTTCCTCTTGCTTTCAGCCATGATGACTCTAATGGGGGGTGCAGCAGTCGCGCCTGCTCTCCCGCTCATCAGCCAGGTATTTCCTGATGCATCTGAAACCCTGATCTCTTTAATAATTACTCTCCCTGCACTTGCAATTGCTCTCACCGGATTCTTCATCGGTGCTCTGTCTGATAAATTCGGGAAGGTTAAGGTCCTTATTGCTTCCATTGCGGTTTTCACCATTGCAGGCAGTTCGGGATTTTATCTAAACTCAATATATGCCATATTAATAGGAAGATTTATCCTTGGAATTGGAATAGCAGGTATCACCTGCACCACCTCCTCATTGATAGCCTGTTATTACGAGGGAGTTACCCGTGCTAGAGTTCTCGGGTATCAGGCTGCAGCTATGGGAATAGGGGTTTTGATCCTTGAAACCAGTGGCGGAGTTCTCGCCGGTATATCCTGGCGTGCAGCGTTCCTGATCTACCTGATTGGCCTTGTTATTTTTGTCGGTGTTCTTACAACAATGAGAGAGCCGGCAAAGCCAAGATTTGAGGAGAAGGAGAGTTCATCTGATGAGGCATTCCCTGTCTCTCCGCTCCTTGCAGCGTACATTACGTTGTTCCTGGGAAAC
>QKDV01000278.1 GCA_003251955.1 Methanospirillum hungatei | reverse complement strand
ATTCCTCGTAAAACGTGTTAAATTCGAGAAGGAGCTGATCGATTGGTTCATCGCTGAAGAGAACACAGAGGTCTTCGGCCTCCTTGTCCATCCCGATGTTCTCAAGCTGATAGCACAGTGACATCATCCTTCCTGCAATGATTGGAATGAGCCGGTGAGCCTCATCGATCAGGTCAAGTCCATGCCAGAGTGAGAGATTGAGCCGCTTTACGTTGTACTCGGAGATATCAGGCATCACGGCAATCTCATTTTCCATGCGGGTGACCATCGAGAGTGCAGCGTCATAGTCGAATGTTCTTCCATGACCAGGGCAGCAGATTACATCCTCTGTCAGGAGATGATCCCTGATGTTGTGGATTGAATCGAGAAGACCAAACTTATCCCATCCTGCTCTTCCAGCAATTCCCGGGTTTGTGGCAAATGGGATGTCTCCTACATGGAGCAGGCTTCCTATCCTGATTGAGATGCTGTCCTGACTGTGTCCGGGAGTGTGCCAGAACTCGATCCGATCGCCATCTTCCAGTTCCATTGACTGGCCATAAAATACTCTGCCACTGGTGGTAATATGGTGAGATTTTAGGACAATCTCTCCGAACCCGTCAATTAAAACTCTTCTCTCTCCCTCACCTGCCCTGTCCTCTGGTGTCAACAGGTGGAGGGCCACGGTTGCCGGTGACTGGGGCAGACCGACAATATCTGCCCCGGTCCAGCGTGCATCACCTACTTCAAGTTGTTGTGCACCCCAGTCCTCGGCTGCGATGATGGTGCTTCCGATCCTGCGAAGCTGGCGATCAACAAGCCCGAAGTACATGTGATCCACGTGGATATGCCCTGCAATCAGGATGATCCGGTTATCAGGACCTATTACCTCTTTGGCCAGAACTTCCCTGACCTTCTCCATCTGATTTGAGATCGCTCCCGGATCGATGACAAGCAGATGGCTGCCGCTCCTTATGATATATGTGTTTGAACCGGTAATCGAGGGCTTCCTGATGAACGGGTAGACCCATGCACTATTTGTCTTTGGTATCCGCTGCCAGACCTCGTTCTCAAGTTGCATCATGCGGGAATTCACCACTGGTATTCTCTGATATTATTCATCGTGTACCACAATAAAACAAAGTTATCTGGTGAAGGGCCGACTCTTTTTTCTGTCATCTTCAAAATAGTGAAATAGCTTTCACACCTTCATTTATATACGTATGAGTGAACTGCTCGATGTATCAACCCGGAACATTGAGGGTATTACCATTGTTGATGTATCCGGAAGAATGGATGCAGCCACATCGAGAGATGTGGAGTCTGCACTGAACTCTCTGATCGATGGTGGTTCCCGGAAGATCGTCTTTAACGGAGAGCACCTCTCTTACATCAGCAGTTCCGGTCTGCGGGTTATACTCGCTTCGTTGAAGAGACTCAGGCAGGATGGCGGAGAGATGGCCCTGGCCTCACTTCAGGCTGCTCCTCTTGAGGTTATCAAGATGACCGGATTTGACCGGATCTTCACCATCTGTGAGACTCCTGAACAGGCGGTCAGCCGGATTTCTGGCTGATGCCAGGTATATCTGCGCATTGGCTTGTCCGAAACAGCAGGAGAAAAACATGATCTGCGAATCTGGGGGGATTGTCGTTCCGGCAACAATTGAGGCTATTGAAGAAGTGGCCATGTACCTGGAGGAATGCCTGGAACTAGCAGAGGTTCCCCTTATGGAAGCAACCAGGATTCAACTTGCAGTTGAAGAGGCGGTTACCAATGTTGTCACCCACGGATACGAGAGCCCGGGGGGAAATGTCTCTATCAGTTGCGTTTCATCCCCTGAACTTGTGACAATCACGATTACAGATACTGGCCCCGAGTTTGATCCCACGAAGATCCCTCCGGCAGATGTAACTGCTGATCTGGATCATCGGAATATCGGCGGGCTCGGTGTTCATCTGATCAGGTCGGTTATGGATGAGGTTACATACAACCGTGAGATGGATGCGAACCAGCTTACCCTGGTCAAACGAATCGCACCATCATAAGGGTTATGAGATCCTTTTTTTGAAGTTATCGTCTTCCTTTCCTCTCCCTGCGACCTTCAGGTTTTTTATTCTCACTATCGCTGGGAGATTTGACTTTTGAACTCCATGTCCTGAGGGGTTTCCGCTCCTCTGTTGATGGTTTTATCTTCCCGATGCTTCCGGTAAGTGCCCGTCTTTCTCGTCGTTCAGTTCTGCTTCCTTCTGGTCTCTCCCTACGCTGAGGCAGGTGCTCAATATCAGACGAACGCGGGAGTGGAATGCCCATCTCTTTTGCAAGTTCTCTCATCTTTGGGGGTGGTGACTTCCACCGCCACATTCCGCATCTTACGTACTCTTTTGGCAGACCCTGGTCATCTGCCCACTTTTCGAGGAATTTGTCCCACCGGTCAGAGAGTTCGGGATGCATCTTGCGAAGGATCTCATACTCTGCCTCCAGCATTGCAGGGCAGAGCCAGCATCCGATCCGCTCGATACCCATGTCATAAAGCGGGTTGTAGGGTATATTTCTCCATTTCAAATACAGAAAAACCTCGAAAGCCCGCCAGGATCGTATTGGTGAACAGTTGGTCTGGTTCGGGTTGTGGGGATTGGTGCTGAGCAGATCAAGTTCTGCCCGGTTGAACGACTCGTACCACCGGTTTCCCTGCACTGTCAGGACCGGGCCGAGTGTGTCCATCCAACGTCTGACCGGTGCCATCTTCACAGTCTTACAGCACCACCGGTTGTCCTTTCCCGGAGGTCCGATCTTCTCAACACCGGGCCAGAAATCGCCACCATCAAGTTTAACCTGGACCTGCTCAGAATTTATGAATTCATAGGTCTCTGGGAATTCAAGATGGGTGTCAACGAAGTATGCCTCCTCAACCCCTGCC
>QKDV01000055.1 GCA_003251955.1 Methanospirillum hungatei | reverse complement strand
TCCCCGATATCAGGTCAATCCTTTTGACTTTTTTTCTGATCTCCTCAGTCTTTTTTCAGATCAGATGATCCATCTGGTCATCATGCTTGAAGCCCATTTGAACTATGATGCACTTGTCCGGGCTGCACTACAGGCGACTGAGGCAGAACCGGTCACACGGTGCCATCTTGTTCAGGAGAATGATATGCTCTGGTGGGAGATGAACCCCCAGGTCATTGGTGCTGATCTGGTTACACAATTATCAGATTCTGATTCCAATCTCCTACTCAAAAAGGCCTTGTCAGTTTGTATCGATCCATACCAGGGTCCGATGGTGAATATCTTCCATATCAGGGGCGAGATCAACAATGGAGATATTCTTGTAATCAATGCCCACCATGCTTCAATGGATGGGAAGGGGATGAAGGATTTTGCTGAATTACTCCTCTCATATTATCGATCTGATCTAAAGGGGACATTGTTACAGACTGTTCCAACTGATATGTCTCTCCGTGTTCTCCCCCGTCTATCATCTCTTGTACCAGACCTGGACATGAAAACAGCAGATGAACCGATTTCCTGGTCTGATAAATTTTCAGTTCCATCTAGATCTCTCTGCTGCAAGCAACCGGTCTTTTCACTCCTTTCATTGAATAAGGAGCGTGTTAGGTGTATCCACGCCATACGGAAAAGATGGGGGGTAACGTTAAACGATCTGATGCTTGCTGTGGTGGCGACAGCATGTTCACGGGTTACAACAGGTAAGATAAGTGATATTCACCTGCTCAACACGATCGACCTTCGCAGATACCTTACAGAATTGCCACAGAGATCGGTCTTCAACTTCGCAACAGCATTCGAAGTTGCCATCCAGGTACATCCGGATGATTCTCTCATGGATACTGCACTCAGGACTCATCTTATGATGAATCAGATAAAAGAAAGAACACCAGGGATAAATTCAGTTATTGAGGCAGAACGTCTGTATGATACAGGATGTACAGCGGCACGATATGAGATGCAGAAGCAGTGGGGTGGTATCCTGGCTGAAGGAAAAAGGTCCCCACTCTTCACGAACACCGGGATTATCCACCCAGAACATCTGGATCCAGGTATTCCAGTATCACATGCATTTCTGCTCCCGACTCATAACCTGCCTCCCGGATTCAGCTTTGCAATCTCCACATTTAGAGAAGAGATGACGCTCTCATCCAGTTACGGCCTCCCTGCTTTTGATCCCAAATTTGTACAAACCCTCTATAACTCTCTTGACATTATAATTCCCGGGTATGAGACCAATCCGGGATCATACACTGTGATATGATACAGGTTCCCGGATTTGAGAGTGTTAGATTATCTACTTATTGATCTGGTTAATTACTTCAGATGTCGGGAGTACCTGTGCATACAACCCGGATAGTGCTGCAATAAAAGACCCATGCACTTGATCTGCTACTATAACCTTGCCTTGCCATACCAGATCACGTGTTGCACATGCATCAAATGCAAGTGTACAATTATATCCGAGATCTGCTGCAGTACGGACGGTTGCATCAACACACATATGTGTCATCATACCTCCTATGAACAGGTGCTCAATTCCAGCAGTTGTTAAAATGTCCTGGAGATTAGTTGCCCTGAAACTGTTGGGATAATTTTTTTGAACTACATATTCTTCAGGCAATGGTTTTACAAGGTCGTGAATCGCTGATCCCGCAGTTTCAGGAGTGAAAAAGGTTGCATCCGGTCTCGTGGAAAGATGCTGAATATGAATGACCAGAATACCTTTCTTCCGTGCTGCCTCAAGCAGGCTCCCTGCCTTATGACCTGCCGCTTCTGCTCCAACAAGTTCCATCTTTCCGGATGGGAAATAATCATTCTGAATGTCGATGAGAAGTAATGCTGACTTCATTATTGTTACTCTGTCTTTTTTAAAAGGAGATGTCTCCTGAGATAAAATCCAAACCGCTCATAAAACCGGAATGACTGCTCATTTCCTTCACAAACACGGACACGGTATTCAGTAACATTTCTCTGTTTTATCCATAAGAGGGCCCGTTCCATAAAAGCCGTGCCGATTCCTAGCGAGCGGTATTCAGGCATTACAAAGATAGACTCTATCTCCCCATACGAACCTGGTGCTGCAGAACTTATACAGAACCCAATATATGGGCCATACCCCTGATTCTTCGCCAGGTGAACAAGAATCTCCCGGTCTGTATTACTATTCTTAATGTCATCACACCGTTCAGAAAACGGCCGTGCCTGAAGTTGGTCCCTGAAATACCGGGCATTGCAGACATGATGTATCTTCAGATGATTCCAAAGTTCTTCAATGAGAGTCAGACCATCTTTCCCATACTCCTCATACGTGATATCTATAGAATCTGAATCAGTTACCTGACTACTCTCTGATCCATCACGATGCACAAGTTCAGGACTGAAAGCGGGCACACAGATTGCCAGGTACTCAGCACCTTCAGGTGAACTGTACCTGACCCATTCACCTGCAGATACAATGGCAGTCTGACCGCTCATGACCTGCACTGAACCAGATCGGGTTGAGATTACGAGTGTTCCCTGTAGAACCACCGAATATTCATCAAATTCAGGAGTCTGGCCTGGTTCAGCCCATCCGGGCGGACTCTTCATCATGGCAATACTAACCTGCTCTGTTCCGGATACTACCCTCCCAATATACTCAGCAATTGTTTTTGGTGGAGAGCCAGCTGCCGGTATCAGCCTAGGTGAGCCGATAACCCTGACCATACAAACAAGTTAGCTGATAATCGGGAAAAATAGGATCCTGCTTAAAGGAATTTACTGGTACATGAACCTTTCAGTATGACTCTTCCCCGGGTAAGACTGCGGTGATCTTTACCAGTTTACAGGCCACAATAGAGGGTAACATATGGCGA
>QKDV01000162.1 GCA_003251955.1 Methanospirillum hungatei | reverse complement strand
TCCGGAGTCTATGATCATGATGGTAACAAACCCTGTTGATATCATGACATCAGTGGCTCTCAAGTATTCCGGGAAAAAGCCTCACCAGGTCTTTGGTCTGGGTACCCATCTCGACTCTATGAGACTGAAATCACTGATCGCTTCGTTCTTTCAGGTTCATGTTAGTGAAGTTCACACGCGCATCATCGGTGAACATGGAGAGAGTATGGTGCCTCTTTGGTCAGCAACAACAATCGGCGGTATTCAGATATCCAACCTGCCTTCGTTTGGCAACCTGCCCATTGATGATATTATGGGAACGGTCCGGACATCAGGTCAGCAGATCATTGCAAGTAAAGGGGCTACGGTCTGGGGCCCGGGTGACGCAATTGCTACTATCATCAAGACACTACTTGGAAATGAAAACCGGATTCTGACATTATCGGCATATGTGAAGAGTGAGGTTCACAATATTGGTGATGTATGCATTGGTGTACCGGCACGAATTAACCGGAATGGGGTGTTTCCCGTCTCAATCAGACTTGACCCGCTTGAAGTTCATGCGTTTCAGAATTCTGTTGAGCGTATTCGCGGTTTAACTGATCAGGTTCTTACCACTCTTCAGCGGTCTGAATCCTGAAAAAAGGACCTAAAATAGGTTTGTTTCAGTCTTAAACGAGTGTTGATCCTACGATCTCGGCTCGTTCGATTCCAGGAATACTATTCAAAGCAGCCTCAGCTGCATCGGTCTGTCCTTCAGCATCCGGAACAACTACAACAACCTTGAGTGCAACAAGTCCGAACCCTATCGGTTCTTCCTGAATATCCTGAACACGTGGAAGTTTAGCACGAATCTCTTTCTTGATATCTTCACGGTTAACTTCAGGTGATTCTGGCATTGCCTTAATGATCAGTGCCACGTCGCCCATGCCTTAAGGCCCCCGGAACCCACATGTCGGGCAGACGTACTCGACACTCTGTTCCCGGCAGCGGTAGCAGCGGCTGATACGGACACCACAGGCTGGGCAACCGAATTCGGTTGATCCCTGCTCTGCCATTGGGCCGTTGCATGAGGTACATTTATCTTCGCTCATATTCGGATGTCTCCAAAGGTGCTTATCTTATTCTTTCTTGATCCTCTTAAATCATAGGGCCGAAACTTGTCCCTAGAGTCGACTCTCCTCTCAATGCACAAATAATTCTATCAGGGAAAGCTCCGTTGATTATCCTTCCGTTGATAGAATGGTCTAGAATATATGGAACGAACAGGGGATCAAGGTCCTGAGTCTCAATATGAGTTGATATCCGATCTATTGGGACGCCGGCTGCGCGGATCTGATCTATAGATTTCAGAATCAGGAGATCAGCTCCAAGATGATTAGCGAGCCAGGCGCTAATCGTGTCTGAGGTAACATCCCAAGTATGCGGCAGGGGATCTGTTTTTCTTACGTATTGATAAGGCAGCAGCACACGTGGTTTATCTGAAAAATCGGGTTGTACTGTTGTTTCTATTCCGAACCCGGATAATAGCCATCCATACTGCTCCATTCCTGCAATTGCCATCCAGTGTGCGATAGTTCCTTCTGTCCCTGTCTCCCGTACTGCGTCAGCAAAGATACCCCCTCCTGGGAGTATGAGACAGGCCTTTCTGGAATCGAGAATGGTCCGGATGATCTCACTGGCATGAGGGAGCAGGCTCCCCCCTACCTTAATCACCAGTGACTTTCCCATGAGAGAAGTTTATTTCAGCAGGTTCATTTATGGCTGCCTGTATATTCTCAATCATGCGTCACCTGGCACTGGTCCTGATTGTTCTTCTCTGTTCACATGCCAGTGCTTTTCAGATTACTGAAGTATATCCTGACACCTATCTGGATGGCGATGCCGATGAGTACCTGGTAATCATTGGTGAAGGGCCTCTCAGTTCTCTTGAAGTGACCGATGGGGAAGGACGGATTGCGTTCCCTGCCAGTGCAGTATCATCTGGTTCGGTGACTATAGCCCGTGATGGAGACGCATTTCACAAGGTAACCGGTAGATATCCTGATTATGATCTAATCGGGGAATGTGAGTCGGTTGAGAAGCCCATGATAACCGGAAGGTTCCAGATGGCAAACCAAAAGGATGAACTCCGGCTGATGGAACATGGAACTCTCATCCAGAATATTACCTGGCCGGGATCCTTTAAACCTCGCAAAGGACAGGTGCATATTCTTGGTTCAGATGGGGTGTGGGATGAGCGGGTCTTCATGTCTGGTGCGAGCAGGTTCAAGCCTGAAACCTTTACTGACGCTCATGGTTTTGCCTTTGTTTCACCGGACTGTGGCCGTACTGTTTTTGAGGAGGCTCTCATTTCTGCAGAGTCTGAAATTCTGGTGAATGTCTACGAGTTTACAGATCAAGGGCTGGCAGATCTTCTCTGTCAGGCTGCCCATCGCGGGGTAAAGGTAACAGTTCTGCTTGAAGGAGGCCCTGTTGGTGGCATCTCCACTGAAGAACGGTCAGTCATTGCAAAACTTCAATCGGCAGACATTGTGGTTAAGGCAATGACCGGTTCAGGAGAAGATCATGCGCCGTACCGATATGATCATGCAAAATACCTGCTCATCGATGGGAAAGAAATTCTTCTGACAACCGAGAATTTCAAGGATCACTCGTTCCCTCCGTCTGGCCTTGCCGGAAACCGTGGATGGGGCGTTTTGCTCTCATCTCCTGTTCTCTGTTCCTACTTTTCAAAGGTATTTTACTCTGATCTGAATGGCCCGGGAGTGACCGGTATTGAGGGTCATCCTTCAGATGCCACTTCCTATTCTGCTGAACCTTATACTCCCGTGTTTGCACCTCTCCGGTTCACTGCCTCGTCAGTAACCCCTGTACTTGCCCCTGATACGAGTGATTTAATCCTCTCTCTCATCAATGGAACA
>QKDV01000211.1 GCA_003251955.1 Methanospirillum hungatei | reverse complement strand
AGGGTACCCGATTGACAGAAAGATGACGGCTGATCTCCTCGGATTCGATGGTCTTGTACTGAACACCATGGATGCAGTTGCAGGACGTGATACAGCAGGGGAGATACTGGCTGCTGATACAATACTGCTCACCACTCTCTCCAGGTTCTGCGAGGAACTGGTTATCTGGAGCTCAGCATTTGTCAGGTTCGTTGATCTGAATGAGATCTACTGCTCCACCAGTTCAATTATGCCACAGAAGAAGAATCCTGACGTAGCCGAGATCCTGAGATCACGAGCGGGAAGTCTCCTCGGTGAGTTCGTTTCAGCGATCACGATCACCAAAGGACTCCCCATGTCATACAACCGGGATTTACAGGACCTGAACCCTCACCTATGGAGAGGTATCACAGGAATCAGGCGTGACATTGATCTGCTTGCCGGCATGATCAGGACTGCACGATTTGATACTGATCGAATGGCAGAAGAAGCAGGAAAAGGGTTTTCAACTGCAACTGAAGTTGCCGATCAACTTGTTCGTCAGTATGGCATTCCATTCAGGACCGCCCACCATATCGTTGGTCATGCTGTACGAAATGGAACAATGAATCTGAAGACCCTGGACGAGGCAGCGATTGAAGTGACCGGGACCAGCCTCTCTTCACGAGGACTCACGCAGACAATTATTGATGCTGCCCTTGACCCCGCAGCCGGCGTCACCATACGGAGATGGCCAGGGGGACCGGCAAGATCTGCAACAGAAGAGGCAATTTCTGAACGGGAAAAAATACTTGAAGAGGATGAGGCAGTACTCATCCAAAGAGTGACACATGTAGAAGAGGCGATAGCACGTCTCATCAGGGAAGCGAAGAGGATAGCAGAGTCATGAGTACAAAAGAGAATATGTTTTCGACCGGTGATCTGGTCAGATGCACAATCGGAGAAGCACAGGCAGAAGGATCCTTTATCACAAGCCGAAACGGCATGGCAGTAGTAAAACTGGGATCAGGATATAATATTGGTGTCTTCGAGGATGACTGCCAACTCATTTCCAGGCAGGATGCTGTTGAGCAGGTTGAACCTGCAGAGGCAGCCCAGAACCAGAGCCTTCCCCCGGTTACAATCGTTTCAACTGGTGGGACAATAGCGAGCAGGATCGACTACCGGACAGGAGCCGTTACCAGTCAGTTCAGGGCTACCGATATCCTTCATGCAATCCCGGGTCTTTCTTCAATAGCCCAGTTCCGTGCAATCCAACTCTGCAACATTCTCTCTGAGAACATGACCCCGGCCATCTGGCAGCAGCTTGCAAGAGCAATTCATGATGAGATCAAGAACGGAGCCAGAGGAATCATCGTAACACATGGAACTGATACCATGGCATATAGTGCAGCAGCGGTCAGCTTCATGGTAAAGACACCGGTTCCGATCGTCTTCGTCGGATCACAGCGATCTGCTGACAGGCCCAGCAGTGACAACCTGATGAATGGCCTCTGTGCTGCAAAGGCCGCAATCTCAGATCTGGGAGAAGTTGTTGTGGTCATGCACGCTGGTACGAGTGATGATACTTGTGCAATACACCGGGGAACCAGGGTCAGGAAGATGCACACCTCAAGGCGTGATGCATTTCAAAGTCATGGGATTCCTCCAATCGGAACGGTATCATATCCTGATCTCGTTGTATCACTGACCCCAGGAGCAATAACAAGAGGAACCAGAGACCTTGTGCTCACCGATAACCTGGAGGAACGTTGTGCCCTCATCTCATATTATCCAGGAATGGACCCGGCTATCCTCTCTGCTTATACCGGGTACAAGGGCATTGTGCTTGCCGGAACAGGCCTTGGGCATGTGAGCAGCCCGTTTATCGAACGCCTTGATGATCTGATAAAAGACGGAGCAACAGTGGTCATGACCTCACAGTGTCTGAACGGGAGGGTTTGTGACCGGGTATATGACACCGGAAGAGATCTCCTCTCTATAGGAGTAATCGAAGGTGAAGACATGCTCCCTGAGGCGGCACTTGTGAAACTTATGTGGGTTCTTGGTAATGCATCTTCAGCAGAACAAGCAAGAGAGATGCTCCAGGAAAATCTTGTCGGAGAGATTGACAGGAGGTCCGTAGCATGACCCGTTCACCAACAGACTATGAGGGTCTCGGCCTTATTGCCGGAATTGAGATCCATCAGCAACTCAACACTGCAACAAAACTCTTCTGTCGGTGTCCGACTACGATCCGGGAGGCAGATGAGGCCAGCGGCGAATTTTTCCGATATCTACGGGCAACCAGATCAGAACTTGGAGAGCTCGACCGTGCAGCAGAAGAAGAGATGATGCAGGTAAGGCGCTTTAGGTACCTCCAGTATGACAGTACCTGCCTGGTAGAGAACGATGAGGAGCCACCAACTCCCCTCAACAGGGAGGCACTTGATATTGTCCTGACCATTGCAAAACTCACCGGTATGTCACCGGTTCCCGAGATCCATACGATGCGCAAACTCGTCATTGACGGATCCAACACATCAGGATTTCAAAGAACGGCACTTGTTGCAATGCAGGGAAGTCTCCCGACCGGAGCAGTCATCGAGACACTCTGTCTCGAAGAGGAGGCGGCCCAGAGACTTGAAGATGCTACATTCTCACTTGATCGGCTAGGTATCCCACTCATCGAGATAACAACCGCTCCCTGCCTGCACACTCCCGAGGCAGTCCAGGATACTGCAGCACTCATCGGTATGTATCTCAGATCAACCGGACGAGTAAAGCGTGGCATCGGGACGATCAGACAGGATGTTAACGTCTCTATCCGTGATGGTGGCAGGGTTGAGATCAAAGGGGTCCAGGAACTTGACCTGCTTGCCGAAGTCGTAAAAAGAGAAGTACAACGTCAGGTTGAACTTCTTTCAATCAGGGATGAACTTGTTGCACGCGGTGCATCG